>JAWARX010000256.1:0-4101 GCA_038893155.1 Halalkalicoccus sp. | reverse complement strand
CGTCGGGCTCGATGTGCCCGATGTAGTGCAGGAAGTCGACCTCGCGTTCGAGCACGTCGCGCAGCTCGGCGCGCGTGAGGTTCCGGTGGGCGCTCACGTCGAACGGAAGCTCCTCGCGCGAGCCGTAGACGTCGTCGACGAGGTCGCGTTCTTCTGCCATCTCGGTATCGTTACAGACGACCGTGATCGAGATGTCGCCGGTCGAGCGCTCGCGCGCGAGGCGATTGTAGTACGCCTGTGGGGTGGCCTTGCTCGCGCCCATCGGCGTCTCGCTGCCGACCCAGGTCTGTTCGAGCGACTCCGCGCGTGCGGGCTCGACGTACGAATCTGTCCGGGGGGCCGGGGCGGAGGCCGCCTCGCGCGTGCTTCGCGTAAATGAGTTCCTGAGAAAACCCTTGATCGCCGTCGATTCGGCCTGGGTCGTCGCGGCGGGGCGCGTCGTCGGCGTCCGAATCACCGCCAGATCGTTGACCAGAAACGGGAGCATCTCGATGCTCTCGGGGGTCGCGGCGACGTGGGAGGTCAGCTTCCATTCGGGGACGTGTGATTCGACGACGGTGTAGGGTACCGAGAGGTACGCCTCCAGTCGGGCAGCGATCGAGTCCTCGTAGAGCGCCGCGAAGTCGAGGTCGACGTGGCGCTCGATCTCACGGCGTTCGTGAAGGTCGATCGGGTACAGGCCCTCGGTACGCGTGACACAGTCGAGGAAGAACGACTGCTTCAACACTCGCTCGACCTCGCGCTCGAACCCGTCACCCGTCCCGAGTGGATGTGAAAAGCCCGAATCGGTCAGGATGCGTGCGTTTTTGCCGGGTTCGACGGTCGCACCGAGATAGTACGCGAGCGGAGCGACCACGTAGGCGTGGCGAAGCGTTTCGGGCGCCTCGATCGTGATCCCCGTCCTCGGCGGTGAGAGTCCCTCCGGGATCGAAAGCACCGATCCGCGCTCGATCGTCGGCGGGTGACCGCGAAGCGTCGGATAGGACCGCTCGGGGCTGGTCGTCTTCAGCGCCGAGCCGAACGTCGAGATCGCCGCCATCACGTCGGCGGGATCGTCGGTCGTCGTGACGGTCGCGGCGGGCCGGTCGTGTTTCGAGCGCGCACCGATCGTGACCGGCGTTCGCTCCGAAAGCTCGATCCGTATGCCGGTGGCGTCGGCGTCGATTTCGAAAGCGCCCTCGACGCACGCGTACAGCTTCATCGGCGCGCACAGTTCGAGACTGTACGAGCCGTCCGGGAACGACCGAGCCGCGAACTGTCCGGGCTCGGCCAGCATTCGTCCGTCGGTATCCCGAACGTAGACGGCGATGACGCTCCCCAGCGAGATCGAGTCCGTTTCGACGGTGATAGCCCTGTCGACGGGAAAGCGAAACGACTCCGTGTCCGTGGGCCGGGGGGCGTCCGCCTTCGAGAGCGAAAGCGAGTAGCGACGCCGCTCGGCCGCGTCGACGACGTCGAGCTGGCCGTCGTCGTACTCGAAGCGGATCGCCACCGAGTCTGCCGTCTGCCCACTGGGAGTCGGTGGAGCCATAGCGTCACCTTATGATAGTATCGATATCGGACAAAAACCTATCGACCGTTCCAGCGACCGGTCACCACGCTCGATAGCCCACCACATGCGATGACCGCGATGGATGGGCGCAACGTTTATGTCTTAATCTATTGAGGATACGATCGGAGAATGCGCTCTGCGAACGATGGCGGATCCGCCTACGAAGAGACGACCGCGCTCGTCCAGGAGCTCGACGCGCTCAAGCAGCGTGGTTCGAACCTGCTGATCGTCGGCTCGCAAACACCCGCCGCCCACGACGCCGCCTGCCGACAGTTCCTCGGCGAGCAGACCACACAGCCACGCCGCCGCCTGTTCGTTCGTTCCGAGCCCTGTAGCCCGGTAGCGAGCCGACTCCCGTCGGCCGAAGCCGGACGCGACCGACACGCGGTCGTCCGATACAACGGAACCAGCCGAAGCACCGCCGCGACGACGCCCGGTAGCGCGTCAGTCCCCGAACGGCACGTCGACGGTGATCTCGGCGATCTCGGGCTCGCCATCTCGGAGGCGATCACTGAGTTTAAAGCCAAAAGCGGCGGCCTCTCGCCGGCCGAGCTCAGGCTCTGTTTCGACTCGCTGACGCCGCTGATCTCGGAGTACGAACCCGAGGCGATCTTTCGATTCCTGCACCTCCTGACCCATCGGGTGCGGTCGGTCGACGGGATGGCCCACTATCACCTCTCGACCGAGCGCTCGAACCGGACGGTCGCGCTCCTCGAACCGCTGTTCGACGCCGTAATCGAGCTCAGTCTATGCGAAGAGGAGCTCCACCAGCGATGGTATCTCCGCGACAGCGGGCTCACCACGGGCTGGCTCCAGTTATAAACGCGTCGGTGGAGCTGCACCGGGTGAGCCGGCTCACCGCGTCTCTTCGGAATCGTACTCCTCGCCGGTGACGAGATAGGCCAAATCCTCGACGATCACCGAAAGTTCGGGCAGTAGCTTGATGACGATCCACGCCAGCGCGAGCAGCGCGACGACCGCGAGCCCCTGTGCGAGGATCCGGTCGGCAACGAAAAACGAGACGCGGATCGGGTTGTCGAGGGCGAACAGCCACATCACCGGCCTGGCGAGTGCCGCCTGATCGAACAGCTGGTGGCCCGTCGAGTAGGCGATGAAGACGTTGCGCGCGATGTTGAGCACCCAGATCGTCGAGAGGGCGACCGCGAGGGCGGCGAGGCGGCGTTTCAGCGGTGCGCGTACCGCCGAGATCAGCCCGCCGAAGATCGCCATACTGCCGATCCCCGTACACGCGAAGACGATCCGGGTCGCGTACGTCTCGCCCGAGTCGAGAGTGAACGCGAAGGTGTTCCGCAGGCCCGCCTCGTCGGTTTCGAAGGCGGGCGTCGAACCCAGCAGCTGGAGGCCAGCGTAGGTCTGCTCTGCGACGATCTCGATGAGCGTATCGTGAAACGCGGCGATCGCGCCGAAGGGCAGGTAGATCAGGCCCATGACGCCGACCGCCCGCGAGAGGACCAGTAAGGAGTCGCGGCCGACCGCGACGTGATAGGCGACGTACCCGCAGGCCGGAACCGCGACGATCGAGAGGACCGCCTGAACCACGCTTCGGTGTTCGAAGGCGAAAAACGGGACCATGAGGAGCCAGAAGAGCGCGAACAGCGTCCACGCGCCGGCCGTGACCGTGCGCGAGAGCGTCCGGTCGTGCCAGTCCGTGACGATCCCGAGCAGGAAGGCCCCGACGACGATCCAGCCCAGCGCGTCGGTCACGGGGGTGAAGTCGGGGAGCATGTCCCTATTACCGGACCTATCCTAATAGATCTGTTGGGTTTTAGTATGAAAATAGTGCGGGCAGGTCGGAGGGCACTCGACGAAGTCGGTAAAACGTGGGAGAAGGGAGACCGACCTATCCGTGTCCGTTCCTGGGTGAGCTGGTGAGTGCCGTCACTATCGGGGTAGCGTCGATAAAAAATGGGTGGAGGGTGTCAGCGGGGTCCGGGCGGTTCCGGGTGGTCGTGTGTGAATCGAGGAGCGCTCAGGCGCGCTTTCGCAGCGCGATGCCTGCGGCGGCGAGCAGCGCGATCAGGGCGACCGCGATGCCGAAGCCGGGCTGATCCTCGGTGTCGTCGTCGGTGGCGTCGTCGTCAACGGTGAGCGAACCGGTCGCTTCCTCACCGTCGTAGCTGGCGGTCACGTCGTACTCGCCGTGGGCGAGTTCGAACGTGGCCTCACCGTTTGCGTCGGTGGTCTCGGTCCACGTGTCGCCGTTGCTGACTTCGACGTCAGCGCCCTCGACGGGCTCGCCGTCAGCGTCCTCGACGGTGATCGTCACCGAGTGGGGCGCGGGTCCGTCAGCGTCCTCAACGAGAATCGCGTTGACTTCCTCAGTCACGTCGCCATCATAGCTGTCCGTCATGCGGACGGTGAGGTCGTCGCCTTCCTCGTAGTCGCTCACGTCATAGACAGCCTCAATGGTACCGTCCTCAGCGACCTCGGTCGTCTGAGTCATCAGTTCGCCACCGATCCGGAGGCGGTGATCGATCTCATAGGGATTAGGAGATGTGTTGATTCTCTCTGAGCGCGTAATAGGGTCA
>JAWARX010000255.1:0-4111 GCA_038893155.1 Halalkalicoccus sp. | reverse complement strand
AGCGTTTCGTCGAGCGGGACCACGACGTCGTCGTGCTCGACAACTTCGAGCCGTTCTACAACGTCGGGATCAAAGACCACACCGTCGAGACCTGCCGCGACCTCGCCGAGGAGGGTGCGGGCAGCTACGAACTGGTCGACGGCGACCTGCGCGACGCCGAACTCGTCTCCGATCTCGTGAGCGAGGCCGACTACGTCTACCATCAGGCCGCACAGGCGGGCGTCCGCGCGAGCGTCGAGAACCCCACGAAGGTAAACGAGATCAACGTCGACGGCACAATCAACCTGCTCGAAGCGGCCCGAAACAGCGACACCGAGCGGGTCGTCGTCGCGAGTTCCTCCTCCGTCTACGGCAAGCCCGAGTACCTGCCCTACGACGAGGACCATCCGACGACGCCGGTCAGCCCCTACGGCGTCTCGAAGCTCGCGACCGAGCAGTACGCCCGCGTCTACAGCGAGGTCTACGACCTGCCCACCGTGTCGCTGCGATACTTCACCGTCTACGGCCCGCGAATGCGCCCGAACATGGCGATCTCGAACTTCGTCTCGCGCTGTCTCCACGACGAACCCCCCGTGATCTACGGCGACGGCTCCCAGACGCGCGATTTCACCTACGTCGAGGACATCCTCTGGGCGAACGAACGGCTCTTGGAGACCGACGCCGCCGACGGCGAGATTATGAACGTCGGTAGCACCGACAACATCGATATCAAGACGCTCGCGGAAGTGGTCCGCGACCAGCTCGCGCCCGACCTCGAACTCGAGTACGGCGATCGAAACGACGCCGACGCAGAACACACCCACGCCGACATCTCGAAGGCGAACGAGCTCTTGGGGTACGAGCCGACGACGACGATCCGCGAGGGCGTCGGCGAGTTCATCGACTGGTATCGCGCGAACGAGGAGTGGTACGACCCGCTCGTTCGCGAGTCGTAACTGCCTGATCATCCGGTTGTTCCAGTTGTCATTTCGTTTTTATCAACACCCGATACTACATGCTTTTGTGTGATGGTTCCCAATATCGTTCGGTACTCACAGTGGTCACGGTATCGAGCGAATGCGTGGACCCCACCTCACGACCGGGCGAGCGAGCAATAACCATACGACAGCACCGCCGGGCGAATCGAAGGTACCGATGAAGTACTTCACCGCCGTTCTCACACCGGACGGCGGCGGGGTTCATCCCGTCGACAGGATGTTGTGCTCCCATCCCGGGATCGAACGCGAGGCGCTGCTCTATGTCAACGCATTCAACGATGGGACGGGTGCGATGGTCTACAGCCTCCGAGGTGACCGACGCACGATCGCTGACGCGCTTTCGGACCACTCCGGCCTTCTCAGTTATGACATCTTCTACGAAGACGAGAGGGAGGGTATGTTTCACGTCCACGTTCACCTTCGACCCGGCGAGCCGGCGGGCTCGCTCATGATGCTGTTCCAGAAGTACGCCCTGATGGTCGATACGCCGATCGTCTTCACGGAAGGGGGCGGCCTCCAGACCACGCTCATCGGCTCGCACGACCTGCTCCGACAGGCGATCGACGAGATGCCCGAGTCCGTCAGCGTCTCGATCCGACAGGTCGGGCAGTACGCCTCCGAGAGCCGGTACATCCGCTCGCGGCTCACCGCTCGCCAGCTTGAAGTGATCGAGACGGCCATCGAGATGGGCTACTACGAGGTTCCACGCCGCGCCAATCACGAGGATATCGCGACACGGCTGGACTGTGCGGCGAGCACCGTCAACGAACATCTTCGGAAAGCGGAAGCACGCGTGCTCTCGGAGATCTCCCCCTGAGGAGCCGTCACGCCCGTCGGAAGACGCGCCCCTCGGAGAGGAGCGTCTCGACGGCCAGCCGGTAGAGCGACTTCCAGTCGTCCCGATCGATCGCTGTTTCTTGGTCGAGATCCGCCGGTAACTGCCCCTCCGACGGCAGTTCCATGTGAGAGCGGTCGTCCGCCGCGAGAGCGGAGAGGAGTCGGTTCGCTTCCGACGGACGATCACACGCGTTGAGCGTTCGCTTCGCCGCCGCCTCGTGTCGTTCGATCTCCGGCGGGGTGTAGCCGCCGGCCCTCTCGCCGAGTCGAACTCCGGCCAGCGTGAGCGCCGCCGCGTTTCGCTGCCGTTCGGTGGGCGAATTACCTGTTTTCTCGATCAGCCGAGTGGCCGCCGCGATCCCCGCCCAGCGTTCGCCCTGGAGCACGGAGAGGACGGCGTAGCGGAACTGGTGGTGTTCGTACTCGTCCCGTCTCCCCCGATCGAGGAAGATCGACGCGAGCGCGCCGTGGACCCGTCTGCCGTCGTCGGGGAGGCGGCTCGCGCGTTCGAGGGCTTGGTGGTACGCCTCGATCGCTGCCCCCTCGTCTCCCAGGGCCCGGTGTGCGTTCCCGGCGTTGAACCGAGGGATCGGATCGTCCGGCTTTCGCTCACTCGCGCGTTCGAAATCCTGGATCGCCCGTCGGTAGCTTCCCCGTTCGGCGTAGGCGTTCCCCCGCTCGATATACGCGTCCTCGTACCCCTCTTCGAGCGCGATAGCACGGTCGATATCCGCGTTCGACTCCTCGACGTTGCCCAACCGAGCGTGCGCGATCGCCCGGTTGTAGTAGGCGTCGACGTTCTCGGGATCGAGTTCGATCGCGCGGTCGTAGTCGGGAAGCGCCGCCGAGGGGCCCGCCTCGTTTGCCCTCGCGATCCCACGTGCGTTGTACGTCTGGGAACGGTCGGGCTCGTGTTCGATCGCGCGGTTGAACGATTCGATCGCCGCTTCGTGACGGCCGGCCAGCGCCAGCGCGTTCGCCCGTTTGTAATGGACCGTCGAATCCTCGGGCTCGAGTTCGATCGCGCGGTCGTAGTCGGCCATCACGCGACCGGCGTCGCCGAACGTGACGTACGCGCTCGCGCGGTTGTGGTAGGCGCGAGCGTTCTCGGGGTCGATCTCGACGGCCCGATCGTACGCCTCGGTGGCCGCGCCGTAGTCGCCGCGCTCGGCGAACACGTTACCTCGGTCGATGTGGGCGTCGGCGTTCTCGGGGTCGATCTCGATCGCCCGATCCGCGTCCTCGAGCGCCCGTTCGCACCGGCCGGCGGCGAGATACGCGCGGCTGCGCAGGCACAGGACTCGCACGTCATCGCCCTCCTCGAGTATTCGGGTGAGACGCTCGACGGCCGCCTCGGCGTCGTCGCTCCGAAGGGCGTCGAGTGCGTCCCCGGTTCGGTCGAAAGCGTGTATCATGGTTGTCGTGGTTCGACCCCGGCTCAGTCCGAGAAGTACAGCTCCTCGATCCTGTCCGCGGTCCGAAGCGCCAGCGCTTGGCCCGTGTGCGTCGGGTTCGGACTCCCCCCGCCGTTGGCCATCGCGCTGTGGTCGCCGATGAACAGCCGATCGATGTCGTAGGCCTCGCAGTTCTCGTCGACGACTTTCCCCTGGGCCATCGAACTCTGCATGTGCAAGAGCAGCGGCGGCCAGTCCGAGCGGTGGACGTGGTTCGCGCCGGCGCTCTGGAGGATCTCGCCGGCGATCTCGGCGAGCTCGTCGCGCCGGGCGTCGTCGTCCGGGTGGGGCTCCCATTCCACCAACGGAACGGGTCCGTGCTCGTCCGAAAGCGCCGGATCGGTCTCGACGCCGTTGTCCTGTCGGGGCAGATCGTCGGTGATCACGAGCAGCGCCATCGTCCGCTCGTAGTCGGCCATCCGTTCTTTCAGTTCGGAGTCGACGAGCCGTCCACGGGTGTCCCATGGCGCGTCGGCGTCGACGACGGTATCGAAGTGATACCCGGCCTGGCTGAAGGAGTAGTGGGCGAACGCCGACAGCGCGGGGCTCATCCCGATCAGCTCGAGGCCACCGAGTCCGGGACTATCGAAGCGGGCCGCGGAGTTCTGCCCGACGTACGGTCGAACCGTGTCCGAGCCGATGGCGTCCTGAATGGTCTCCTCGTCGAAGGTGCCGACGACCCAGTCGAACCAGTGGGTCGTCAGACCCTTTCCGACCCAGTCGTTTTGAGGCAGGTCGGAGTTCAGCCACAGCCGAGGCGTCTCGATGCATCCGCCGGCCATCACGACCACCCCGGCCGTGATCGTATCGGTCTCGCCGGACCACATATCCCGAATGTCCACG
>JAWARX010000254.1:0-4112 GCA_038893155.1 Halalkalicoccus sp. | reverse complement strand
TAGCCTAGATGTTCTGTAAGGACGGACGGGGAACGGGGCGGTGATGCAGGCGGAACTAGTGACTGATTAACGGGATACGGCGGCGCTTACGCCAACCATTCGTCGGGCTTGGTATCGTAGTCGATATCGCTCGCTTCGATCGTTTCGGTCGCCATCTCGTCGAGTTCCGACGTCTCGAAACCCGCCCCGTCGTACCGGATCCTGATCCCCCGCTCGGTGGGTTTAGGCTCGCGGTTTCGACGGCGGGCGACCTCGACGTCCTTGTCGGTGACTTCTTTTCGGATCGTCATGAGGTTCACCGGTCGACCCCAGAGTTCGAACACCCGCGCGAGCGTCTGTTTTGCCTGTTCGATGTCGAGGGCGACGCCGTTGTACCGGTGGCCCAACAGGAGCTCGTTTCTGTTCTCGAAGTTCGCGTCGTGGACCTCGATGGTCGGCTTGCCGAAGTTCGTAAACTGCAGCAGCAGCTTCTTTTTGACGTCGGCGGCGTCGGTGCTGGTCGCCCGGTAGTCGCCGGTCGCGTGGGCGTACTCGTAGGTGAAGTAGTCGTGGCGGTCGACGAACTCCTGGGTGAGAAACTCGTCGATGAACGTCACGTCGTTGTGGCTCGCGCGGATCTCGGCCATTCGTTTCCAGCCCGCAGTCCGGTCGACGTCGGCGATCGCCTCCTCGACGCTCCCGTAAAGCGAGTCGTCGAAGACGTACCGTCCGATCCGCTCGAGGTCGCTCTGTGTCGCCCGCTTCAGAACGCCCCGGTTCTGGGGTTTGACGAGCGAGTAGTGGCGCTCGGCGAGCCCCTCGTAGCTGAGAACGCTCCACGGATACCGATCGACGTCGATTTCGCCGGCCTTCGCACGGTCGAGCGCCTCGCGGTCGAGCGCCTCGCCGAGTGCCTCGAGCTCATCGAGATCGGCGCTGGAGATCGCACGCAGCGCCTCGCGCGGTTCGAGCAGGGTGAGGACGCGATCGAGATCGACCGCGTCGTGGAAGTTCCGCCACGTCACCCCCTCGACGCGAAGCAGTTTGTCGATCACCTCGCGTCTGTTCTCGGTGTTCTCGACGTACTCCCAGAGCTCCTTGCCGAGCTTGTAGGGATTCAGTCCCGGAGAGCCGAGCACGCGGGCCTGATGGTCCGCGTAATCGATGAACTCGTCGGCCTCCGCAAAGCGCTCTTCGCCCATCATCATCGACTCCCAGTAGGCCGCCCAGCCCTCGTTCATCACCTTCGTCATGCGCTGGGGCGCGAAGTAGTACGCCTCCGTCCGAAGCACGTCGAGCACCTCGCGTTGCCACGGCTCCATCTCGCGGGCACGGCCGGCCTCCTCGTCGTACTGTTTGCCGTGGTCGCGCAGGAAGGCGAGCAGGTCCCGGTCGGGCGTCTCGGGGAACGACTCGGTCGATCCGTCCTCGCGCTGGCCTGATAGCCACTCCTCGTCGAACACCTCTCGTTTGACCGCCTCGGAGAGTCCGAGCCCCTCCAGGGCCTCTTCGATGTCCTCTCGGTCCGGCTCCTCTTCCTCGATCCGTTGGCGGACGAACGCGCTGTGCTGGTCGATCGCGTCCTCGATGCAGAGTACGTTGTCGATCCAGCGTTCGACCTCGCTTCGCTCGACGTCGGGATCGGCCATCGCGGCCTCGATGCGCTCGGCGTGGCGCGCGAGCATCGCCGCGGCCTTCGGGCTCGATCCGGGTTCGTCGCCGGTAAAGAGGCCGAACCAGCGGTTGTTCGCGAAGAAGTCTGCGTGAGCTTCCACGTGCGTGATCACGGCCTTCTGGTCCGCAAGCGAGTTCGACTCCTGTAAGAACGCGTGTGCGGGGTCGTCGTTGTTGACGAGCTCGAACGCCTTGCCCCCGACGTACTGGTTGGTCTTCTGCTGGCGATCGAACTTCATCCCCCAGCGCCAGTGAGGATAGCGCTCTTGGAAGCCGTCGTAGGCGATCAGCTGGTTCATCTCGTCGTTGTCGACGATCCAGTAGTTCACCGGGTACGGCTCCAGTCCGAGCTTTCTCGCGAGTTCGTTCGCCTTTTTGACTGGCTCTTCGAGCTCGGCGGCGATGCGCTGTGCGGTGTGGTTCGTGCTCGTAGATCGCGTTCGTCACGTCGTCGGGTCCCGAGACGTACGTGACCGCGACGTTCTCGCGATCGCCCAGCCGGCGCTCGACCTCTTCGGCGTGGGTCGCGTTGATCGCGCTGCCCGAGGGCTGAGTCTCGACGTAGGCGTGCAAATTCGCCTCTATCCGCTCCATCAGCGGGATCACCCGCTCTTCGGTGTCGTTCGAGGAGTTCTCGCTGTCCCCGGCCGCGAAGACGTAGCGGTTCCACTCGCGCCACGGGTAGCGCTCCTCTAAGATCGCGGCCGCGAGTTCGTACGCGCTCGAGATCTTCGTCCCGCCGCCCGAGCGGATCCCGAAGAAGTCCTCGCGTTCGACCTCCCAGGCGCTCGCGTCGTGGGCGATGTAGACGAACTCGGCGGTGTCGTACTTGCCGGTGAGATACCAGTCCAACGGCGTGAACGTCCGCTCGACGAGCTCGCGTTTGTCCTCGCGCATCGATCCCGAGACGTCCCGGATGTTGACGACGACGACGTTGTGCTGGGGTTTCGTGACGACCTCGGGGTAGCGATACCGCTCGTCTTCCTTCCGGAAGGGGATGTGGCCGACGCCCTCCCGGCGGATACGCTGGCTGAGGGGTTCGCGTTCGACCTCTCGTTCCATCTCCTCGATCGACGCCCAGCGCCCCCGTTCCTCCTCGGGGATCGACGCGAAGGCGTCGTCGATCCACGCCTTCGAGACCGGGACGTTGTTCTCGCGGGCGTACCTGAACGCCTCCTCGGGGCTGATCCCCTCGACGCGCAGGATCTCGCGGACGTCCTCCTCGGCGAACTCCATCGCGAGCTTTCGCTTCAGCCCCTGTTTGAACAGCCGCTCGACGTCGAGCGTGCTGTCGGGCCCCGTCCGCGTTCGGTCGGTCAGATCGCCCTCCTCTTCGGTTTCGACCTTCTTACCCTTGGGTTCGAGATCCAGCCCCAGCACCTCGTCGAGCTCCTGGGCGAACTCCTCGGGATCCATCTCGTAGTACTCGTGTTCGCCTTCTTCCTCGCCGGCCTCGCCCTCGTCGCCCTCGCCGGGCTGGGGTTGGGGCTGGCCGACCGGATCGCCGGGCTCGGGCGTCCCACCCTGTCCCTGCCCGACGCCACCCCGATCGAGCTGGTCGTAGGCGAACTCGGGCAACGAGACGATCTTGATCGGGATGTTGATCTCGCTTCCCCTGCCGAGATCGCCGTACTGGATGAACTCCGCCAGGTCCTGACGGCGCTTTTCGCCCACCTCGCGGTAGCGTTCGAGGTCGTCTCTCAGTCCCATCGGTAGCTCACCTGTCCCATGACGTGCCGGCTCGTCAGTTCGGCCGAGGCCGGCGAGTAGCCGAACTCCGAGACCAGCGTTCCGATCGTCCGGCCTTTGACCGTCGCGGTCTCGGTGGCCGCCGGCGGGTCGTCCCACTGATCGGGGTCGAAGTCCTCGTACACCCGGGAGACGTCGCTCCAGCCGTGGCTCTCTAAGACGTCGCGGATCACCGGGATCTCCATCACGTCGACCGCGTCGATCGCGAAGTCTTCCGTTCTGTTCTGCCAGGCGTGGCGGTTCAGCGCCGTGATGATCCGCTCGCGGCGGAACGTCCTGACCGGCGGCATCGGCGTCGTCCCGTCGTACTCGTGTTCGCCGAACCGTCCGAGGTGCTCGATCTCGAAGACCTTCATCAAGAGTGGATCCGGTTCGGTTTCGTCCCGACCGCTGCCGACCGTGTCGTCGGTCGCCCACGCGTAGACGTGCTCGACGTACTCCTCGACGGTCTCGCGCTCGACGCGTTTCTCGAACATGATCGCATCGATCACGTCCGCTTCCTGCCGGTCGAAGACGTGGTTCTTGACCCCGACGAGTCGTTCTTCGAACTCGCGGCCTTCGGCCCGCGAGAACATCGGCGCGTCGTGGAGGCGCTCTGCCATCGCGTTCAGCACGTCTCGCGGCATCAGCACGTTCTCGACCGGTAGCTCGGGGTGGCTCCGATCGCGGGCCGTGTTCAGCAGTTCGGCGATCACGTCGCGGGTGAACGT
>JAWARX010000253.1:0-4116 GCA_038893155.1 Halalkalicoccus sp. | reverse complement strand
CGCGGGCGAGGCCGGCGACGGCTTCGCCGTCGTCGCGAACGAGGTCAAGTCGCTCGCCGAGCAGTCCCAGGAGCACGCGAGCAACATCGAAGCGCAGGTCGACCGGATCCAATCGAGCACCGAGAGCACGATCACGAGCATCGACCGGACCGAAGAGGAGATCGAGGAGGGGATCGGACAGGTCGAGGGCGCGATGGACAACCTCCACCGGATCTCCGACGCGGTCGAGGAGACCTCCAGCGGGATCGACGAGGTCGCGGCGGCGACCGACGAGCAGGCCGCGAGCACCGAGGAGGTCGCGAGCATGGTCGATCAGGTCGCCGACAGCGCCGACACCATCTCGGCGGAGGTCGAGGACGTCGCCGCGGCCAACGAGGAACAGACCTCGAAGATCCAGGAGGTCGCACTCGCCGTGTCGAACCTCGAACGGGAGGCCGACCGATGAGCGCCGCCGCGGAAGCCGACGGCACGCAGGTCCTCGAATTCGAACTCGGGGCCGAGACGTACTGCGTCGACATCGGCTACGTCGCGGAGATCGTCGACACCGACGAGCTGACGCGGATCCCGAATTCCCCGCCCCACGTAAAGGGCGTAATGGACCTGCGCGGGCGGACGACCTCGATCGTCGATCCGAAGACGGTCTTCGACATCGAGTCGACCGACGAGGAAAAGCGGATCATCGTCTTCGACCCAGAGGTGACCGACTCCCAGGGGGCGATCGGCTGGGTCGTCGACGAGGTTTATCAGGTCGTCACGGTCGATCCCGAGGAGGTCGACGACTCGCCGCTGGAGGACGAGGCGATCGAAGGGGTCGTCAAACAGGACGACGCGTTCGTGATCTGGGTCTCGCCCGACTCGATCTCGGCCTGATCGGCCGTCGACCGACGCGATTTTTCACGCGTCGTCACGAACCCCGGAGTATGGTACGATACGGCGATCTGACGATCGACTGGCTCGGCTACGCGACCTCGCGAATCGGCGACGGCTCCCGGACGGTGTATATCGATCCCGGTCGGTACGGCGTTCTCGGTGGGTACGACGAGCGTGATGGGGACCTCGTGTTCGTCACCCACGACGATCACTACGACCCCGAGGGAATCGAGCGCGTGGCCGCCCCCGATGCCACCGTCTGTGTCTTCGAAGGAATCAGTAGCGCCGACATCGAGCGCGATTCCCGACCCGTCGAGGACCTCGACTACGAGATCCATCGAGTGGCTGCCGGCGACGCCTTCGAGATCCGTGGGATCGGCGTCGAGGCGCTCCCGGCGTACAACGAGGTCGACGGACCGCACAGCCGCGAGGACGGGACGCCGTATCACCCGAAGGGCGAGGGCGTGGGCTACCGCCTCGACTTCGACGGCACCTCGGTCTTCTACCCCGGCGACAGCGACGTCATCACCGAGTACGAGGGGCTGTCGGCGGACGTCTTTCTCGCGCCGATCGACGACGCGTTCACGATGTCGCCCGAGGCCGCGCTCGATCTCGCCGAGCGCATGGACGCGAAGCTCGTGGTACCCGTCCACTACGACACGTTCGAGGGACTGGAGGGCGACGCCGACGCGTTCGCGAGTGCGGCGAGCGATCGCGGGCTTCGCGTCGAGGTGCTCTCGCCCAATCACTGACCGCGCGGGCTCCGCCAATCCAGACCGTTCATTTCCGTCGAGTTCGAACGGCGGGTAATGCACTCGCTTCACCCGCGGATCCGCGTCGTCTGGATCCTCCAGGCCGCCCTCTCCTCGGCGGTGCTCGCCGCGATCGTCGGCCTCGTCGGCTTCGTCGCGTTCGATCTCGGGTTCTGGCTTCCGGTGGCCGTCTTCGGCGGCCTCTTCTCGCTCACGGGGATCCACAGCCTCCTGCGATATCGCGTCTGGCGCTACGAGATCCGCGAGGACGCGCTGTACCTCGAACGCGGTGTGCTCACCCGCGTCAAAACGGTCGTACCGTTCGTTCGGATCCAGCACGTCGACTCCCGCCGGAGCCCGCTCGAACGCGCGACCGGACTGGCGAGCACCGTCGTCTACACCGCCGGCTCGCGCGGCGCGGACGTCACGGTGCCCGGCCTCACGCCCGAGGGCGCCGACGACCTCCAGCGCCGGCTGAAGGCGCTCGCGATCGAGGCCGAGGGTGACGACGCGGTATGAGCCAGCTCCACCCGCTCTCGATCCCCTACCGGATCGTTCAGTCGATCCTCGGGTACGTCCCGCTGGTCTTTTTCATCGCGATCGCCTCCGGACCGGCGCTGGGCGGGGCCGGGATCGCGCTCACCGGGCTCGCCGTCGTCCTCGGGCTCGGCGGGATCGTCGCCTGGCAGATCGCCTACTACCGCCGCTTCGTCTACGAGACGACCCCCGACACGTTCGACATCCGCTCGGGCGTGATCTCCAGACGGCACCGCGAGATCCCCTACCGGCGGGGCCAGAACGTCGACATCTCCCGAAACGTCGTCCAGCGCGCGCTGGAAATCGCCGAACTCCGGATCGAGACCGCCGGCGGCGGCGAGACCGAGGCGGTCCTGCGGTACGTCGGCTACGGGGAGGCAAAGCGCCTCCAGGATGAGCTTCGTCGGCGAAAGCGCGCCGAGGAACGCGAGGGACGGGACGGCGAGTCGAGCGAGGAAAGCGAGGACGAGAAGCTGCTGTACGCCATCTCGCCGGAGGATCTCGTGGTGCTCGCGGTCGCCTCCTTCGACCTCCGGTTGGCTTCCTTCATCTCCGTGGTGCTCTCGCTCGCCGGCCCGCCGGTGTTGATCCAGCTGCTCACCGACCTGCCGGTCAACCCCTTTCTCGTCCTCGCGGCGGTGATCGTCCTCGTGGTCGTCGGCTCGGCGCTTCTCAGCGGAGCGAACGCCGTCTTCAGCACCTACGGCTTTCGCCTGACCCGCTCGGGCGACGAACTGCGCTACGAGCGCGGGCTGATCCAGCGCTTCGACGGCTCGATCCCGCTGGATAAGGTCCAGACGCTCGTCCTCCGGGAGAACCTGCTCAAGCGCCTGCTCGGATACGCCAGCCTCGCCGTCGAGACCGCCGGCTACGCGCCCGGGCAGGGCGGATCGGTCGGCTCGGAGTCGGCGGTGCCGATCGCCCGCCGCGGGACGACCCGGGGGATCGCCCGCGAGATCGAACCGTTCGCCGACTACGAGATCGTCCGCCCGCCCAAGCGCGCCCGGCGACGCTACGCCTTCCGGTACCTGATCGCACTCGGCGCGCTTACGGGAGTCGTCTACGCCGGCACGCTCGCGCTCGGCTTCGAGATGTTCTGGTACGCCGTCCTCCTGGGGGTGCCGCTCGCGCCCGTCGCGGCCCACTACAAGTGGAAATCTCGGGGATACGCCGTCGGCGAGGAGTACGTCATCACCCGGACGGGCTTCTGGAACCGAGCCACGCGGATCGTGCCGTACTACCGCGTCCAGAACGTCATCGAAACGCAGACCGTCCTCCAGCGTCGCTGGCGGCTCGCCTCCGTGCTCGTCGACACCGCCGGCACGGGCAGTCTCGTCGGCGGCGACGCCCGCGCGATCGACCTCGACGAGGAGGAGGCGACCGAGCTGCGAGAGACGGTCGCAAAGCGCCTTCAGACGGCACTTGTGAGACGAAAACGCCAGCAGGAGCGAGCGGATCGCGAACGCCGGATCGAGCGCGCGCTCCCGCGTTTCGAGGAACGGTGAATCGACTTCCGGTAGCAGTCGACCGCACGCAGGAGCTGACCTCGCTACGGAGCTCGGCTCGGGTCACGGATGCTTTCGACCGTGATTCGGGACGCCGTTACGTCCTCAAGGGCTGCTCCGTGTCCGCCCACGGAGTAAATGTCGTCGTCGGTTTCGATGACGATCGCCGCTTGGTTCGCCAACTGAAAAACCGAGGCGGAGCCATCGGCCGCCGGCTCCCTACCGTATTCGACGCTCTGGACGGTTCCGGAGATGCCACACGACCGCCCGGTACGTGTCCACGATCCCTCGATTCGGACCCGAATCTCGACGTCGGACGTCAGTAACGGTTCGATCAACTGAACGGATTCTCTGATCTCCGAGACGGTTATCGGAAGCCGTAGCTCATCGGCCTCGTATACCGGTATTCCGGACTCCCAGAGCCCAGTAAAGTGCTCTATTGAAAATGCGGT
>JAWARX010000252.1:0-4162 GCA_038893155.1 Halalkalicoccus sp. | reverse complement strand
CCCTCGTTTGAACAGGAGAGTGAATGAGCCTCTCGGAATCGGATCGCGAGATCATCACTACGGAACTCGGGCGCGAGCCCACGCGCGCGGAGGCCGCGCTGTTCGAGAACCTCTGGAGCGAACACTGTGCGTATCGCTCCTCGCGCCCCCTTCTGAGCGCGTTCGATTCGGACGGTCCACAGGTCGTCATCGGGCCGGGCGACGACGCCGCGGTCGTCGCGCTCCCGGACCCCGAGACGGGAGCGAACACGGACACCTACATCACCCTCGGAATCGAGAGCCACAACCACCCGAGCTACGTCGACCCCTACGACGGCGCGGCGACGGGGGTCGGCGGCATCGTGCGCGACACCCTCTCGATGGGGGCCTATCCGATCGCGCTGACGGACTCGCTGTACTTCGGCGGGTTAGTCGAACCGCGGTCGACGTCGTCGGACCTCGTCCGACGTGCAGTCGACCGCGACCACACGCGCTACCTCTTAGACGGTGTCGTCGAGGGAATCGCCGATTACGGCAACGCGATCGGCGTGCCGACGGTCGGGGGAAGCCTCGCCTTCCACCCCGACTACGAGGGAAATCCGCTGGTGAACGTCGCCTGCGTGGGCCTCACGAACGAGGAGCGACTGGTCACCGCCGAGGCCCAGAAAGCGGGCAACAAGCTCGTGCTCGTGGGCAACGCGACCGGCAGAGACGGGCTGGGCGGCGCGAGCTTCGCGAGCGAGGACTTAGCGGAGGACGCAGAGACCGAGGACCGCCCGGCGGTGCAGGTGGGCGATCCCTATACCGAAAAACTGCTGATCGAGGCAAACGAGAGCCTGATCGACGAGGGGCTGATCGAGGCTGCACGCGATCTGGGCGCGGCGGGGCTGGGCGGCGCTTCATCCGAGTTGGTCGCGAAGGGCGGCTTCGGCGCGCGGATCGACCTCGAACGCGTCCACCAGCGCGAGCCGGCGATGAACGCGATTGAGATCCTGCTCGCCGAGTCCCAGGAGCGCATGTGCTACGAGGTGCGCCCGGAGAACGTCGAGCGCGTGCAGGAGATCGCAGAGCGCTTCGACCTGGGCTGTTCGGTCATCGGGGAGGTCCGGGAGGGCAACTACGTCTGCTCGTTCGATGGCGAAACCGTCGTCGACGTCCCGCCCGACTTTCTCGCCGACGGCGCACCGATGAACGACCTCGCGCACGTCGAACCCGACGAGCTCGAACGCGACCTGCCCGAGGCCGACCTGGAAGAGGCGTTCGAGACGGTCGTCGGGAGCCCCAACACCGCGAGCAAGGAGTGGGTCTACCGGCAGTACGACCACGAGGTCGGCGTGCGCACGGCGATGAAACCGGGCGACGACGCGGCCGTACTGGCGATCCGGGAGACGCGGGCGGAGCCACGCTCCGCCGATAGGTCGAGCGGTGAGAACCGCGAGACTGGAACCGGCCTCGCGATCTCGGCGGGCGCGGATCCCAACTGGACCGCCGCCGACCCCTACGAGGGCGCGCGGGCGGTCGCCGTCGAGAACGCGACGAACCTCGCGGCGAAGGGTGCGACCCCGCTCGCGGCCGTGGACTGTCTCAACGGCGCCAATCCGGAGAAACCCGACGTCTACGGCGGGTTTCGAGCCATCGTCTCCGGACTTGCGGACGCCTGTTCCGCTCTCGAGATCCCGGTCGTCGGCGGGAACGTCTCGCTGTACAACGACTCTACCACTGGCCCGATCCCCCCGACGCCGACGCTCGCGATGGTCGGCGTCCGGGAGGACTACGACGCGCCGCCGTCGGCGCTCGCGGGCGACGGCTCGCTACTGGTCGTCGGCGATCCCGTCCTCGCGGGCGATGTGACGCCCGAACTGGGCGGCTCCGAACTGCTCGCGCGCGTCGGCGGCTCGGATCGCTTTCCCGCCCCCGCCGAGAACGCCCCCGAGCTCGTCGCGGCGCTCGCGGAAGTCGCGAACGACGAGGAAACGCTCGCGGCCCACGACGCGAGCCACGGCGGGCTGGCGGTCACCCTCGCGGAGATGGTCGGCGAGGCGGGCGCGCGCGTCGACCTCTCGGGCGGACCGGCGCTCGGGCGACTCTTCGGCGAACGGGCGGGACGCGCGGTGATCGAGACGACCGACCCCGACGGCGTTCGCGAGCGCTTCGAGGGGGTTGCGTCCGTCGTCGAGATCGGCGACGCCGTTCCCGAGAGCGCCCTCGAAATCGAGACCGACGCGGGCGAACTCGCCTACTCCGCCGGGGGAATCGCCGACCTGCGCGACGTGCTCGCGCGCGAACTGGACTGAGAAACAGGTTCAGGTCTTCGAAAGGCCGCGCGCCTCTTCTGCGGACTCCCGAACGGAATCGAGCGTCGCCTTCGGGCCCGTCGCGCTCACGGCGGCGTTGACCGCACCCTCGACCAGCGGGGCGTCCGCGAAGACCGCCTCGCTCTCGCTCGTCTCGACGGCCATCTCGGCGTTCATCACCGCGCTCCCGAGATCCGCGAGCACGACGACGCCCTTCGTTTCCGCGCTCGCCTCCTCGATCGCGTCGGCGATCAGGTCGACGCTCGTTCCCAACTCGCCACCTGCGGTACCGCCAGCGGCGAGGATGGTGGCCTCGCTGGCCATCTCGCCGGCGACCTCGCAGACCCCTTCGGCGAGGCGGGCGCTGTGGGAGACGACGACGAGCCCGATCATTCGCCGACCTCCGGCCCAGTCTTCGATTCTGACTCGACGTCCGTTCCCGCTTCGTTCTCCGTTTCCGCTTCGGCCTCCGCCTCGGCTACCGTCGCCGCCTCACCGTCGAGGTACTCGGCGGCCACGGCGTGGATCGCTTCGAGCAGGTAGAGCGTGCTCGTCGCGCCCGGATCGGGGTGGCCCACGGAACGCCAGCCGAGATACGACGCGCGGCCCTTGTTCGCGCGGATCGGCGTCGTAAACGCCACCCCGCGTTCGGCGGCGTCGACGGCCTTCGAGAGCGCCGCGAGGGGTTCGAGGTCGTCGACCTCGATCGCGCGCTTGTAGGTGTGGACCGCGGGCGTGAGCGCGTCGACCATCGTCGCGTCGCCGACGCTCGCCCCGCCGCGGTCTTTCACTTTCTCCAAGTATGCCTCGGCGAACGCCACCGACGAGTCGGTCGTGATCCCCTTCTCGAACTCGGCGCTCGCGACCGCGAGCGATCCCCCATAAAGTGGCCCCGACGCGCCGCCGACCGTCGAGAGCAGCGCCATCCCGACCGCCTTGACGAACGCCTCGGGGTCGTCCTCGGGATCCGCCCCGTCGAGTGCGGCCCGAAATCCCCTGTGTAAGTTCGCGCCGTGGTCCGCGTCACCGATCGCCGAGTCGAGTTCGGTCAGGTGGTCTTTCTCCGCTTCGATCCTGTCTGCGATCGCCTCCAGCGTGGCCGCAAGCGCCTCGCGCTGAATGTCCTCGTCCACGTTACTCCCCCCGAACCGTGAGCGCGGGCGTGTCGGCGGGTGCGGCGAGCAGCTCCTCCAGTTCCTCGTCGAGTTCCAGCACCGTCACCGAACAGCCCGCCATGTCGAGCGAGGTCATGTAGTCGCCGACCCACGCCTCCCCGACGTCGAACCCCCGCTCGTCGAGTAACCCCTGAACCCGGCGGTTCAGTACGTAGAGCTCCATCATCGGGGTCGCGCCCATCCCGTTGACGATCGTGGCGATCCGCGCGCCCGAATCGAGGTCGAGGTCGGCGAGCACCCGCTCGGTGAGGTGCTCTGCGACCGCGTCGGCGCTCATCACCTCCGCTCGCTCGACGCCCGGCTCGCCGTGGATCCCGATCCCGAGTTCGATCTCGTCCTCACCGAGATCGAACGTCGGCTCGCCCTTCTCGGGGGTCGTACACGAGGTCAGCGCCATCCCCATCGTCCCCACGCGCTCGATTACCTTCTCGGCGAGGCGTTTCACCTCGCTCAGGTCGTCGCCGCGGGCGGCCGCCGCACCCGCGATCTTGTGGACGAGGATCGTCCCGCAGACGCCCCGGCGACCCGAGGTATAAAGCGAATCCTCGACGGCCACGTCGTCGTCGACGACCACGTGCTCGACCTCCACGTCCCCCTCCAGCTCGGCGAGTTCGATCGCCGTCTCGAAGTTCATCACGTCGCCCTCGTAGTTCTTGACGACGCAGAGCACCCCGGAGCCGCCGTCGCAGGCGTCGATCATCTCTCCCAGCTGGT
>JAWARX010000251.1:0-4169 GCA_038893155.1 Halalkalicoccus sp. | reverse complement strand
GATCCTGCTCGAACCCGACGGCGAGCGCTACGAGCGCGAAGAGCAGTACCGCGGGATGATCTACACGTTCCGGGACCCGTGGTTCTTTGAGGATCCCGAAGACGGCGGGACGTACCTCCTGTTCGAGGCCAACACGCCCGTTCCGGAGGGCGAAGGCGTCTGTGCGGACCCCGTCTGGGAGGAGTTCAACGGCAGCGTCGGGATCGCCCGCTCGCCCACCGGCGATCCGACCGACTGGCATCTCGAAGACCCGCTGCTCGAAGGCGTCTGCGTGAATCAGGAGCTCGAACGCCCGCACGTCGTGGTCCGGGACGACAGATACTACCTCTTCGTCTCCAGTCACGACCACACGTTCGCACCCGGGTTAGAGGGGCCCGACGGGCTGTACGGCTTCGTCGCCGACTCGCTGAGGGGAGAGTATCGCCCGCTCAACGGCTCGGGGCTGGTGCTCACCAACCCCGAGAACGCGCCGTACCAGGCCTACTCGTGGGTCGCGTTTCCCCACCGCGAGGAGCTGCTGGTCAGCGGATTTTTCAACTACTACGATCTCGGCGGGCTCACGCTCGACGACGTCGCGGGCCTCTCGCCGGACGACCAACTGGAAAAGTTCGGCGGCACGCTCGCGCCGACCGTACGAGTGGCGCTCGACGGCGATCGCACCCGGATCACAGGGACGCTCTCGCACGGCCGGATCCCGCTCGAATCCGAGGACCTGCCCGCGCTCCCCGATGAGCGGCTGGTCCACCGCGGCGAAACCCGCCGCGGGTACGGCGGCTACTGATCCGGCTTCGACTCCGTCGCTCGCTCGACGTTCCAGGCCGAATCGAGCGTCCAGATATCGAGTTCCGCAAAGCGCGCCGAGCCGTCGTGAGCGTAGACCGACAGCCCGTCGCTGTCGGGGCGGGTCGGGTAGACCCGCGTCGAGAGGCACCGTCGCTCGTTGACGAAGACTTCGAGAACCGAGCCGTCCAGAAAGACCCGCAGGTCGAGCGGGCGTTCGAGATCACCGAGCGGGAGTTCGCGGGGATCGACCGAGGAGGCGGCGAGGCTCGAATCCTCGCGGTGGACGATCAGGCTCTCCTCCCGGATCCCGATCCGCGTTCGCTCGACGCCGTCGGGCGATTCGAACACGCCGATCCCGGCTTCGTCGGCGCTGGCGTGGAGCGTCGCGCGCAGTTCGATCGCCCGACCGCGAACGTCGAGGCTGCGCGAGCCGTTCTCGATGTCGAGGTCGACGTGCCGGGCGTGCGAGTCCCGAAGCGCCTCGAGTTCGGGAATCGGGCGCTGTTTCAGCAGTCCCTTCTCGACGGTCAGCTCGCGGGGCACCGAGAGGGTGCCCGACCAGCCGGCGTCCCACTGGGCGCGCTCGCCGCGCAGTTCGGGGATCCAGCCCCACAGCACGTAGCGTTCGTCGCCGAACAGCGACTGCGGTGCATAGAGGTCGCCGTGATCGAGCAGCCCGCGCCGGTCGACGTGGAACTCGCTGCCTTGAAACTCCCCGAGGAAGTAGAGCACGTCCTCGTAGTTCGAGACGTGAAGCAGGTCGCGCTCGCCCAGTTCGAGCAGTTCGGGACACTCCCACATCCCGCCGGTCTCGCCGTCGCCGACCAGCAGGGGACCGACGTACGTCCACTCGTGGAGGTCCTCGGAGGTGTAGTAAAACACCGCACCGCCGACGTCTTCCAGTCCGGAGCCGATCAGGTGGTGCCAGAGCCCGTCGGCAAACCAGATGCAGTGATCGCGGAACTCCGCCTCCCAGTGTTCGGAGCCGACGACGTTCTCGGGCACCTGCTCGATCACCGGGTTCCGGGGGTCTTTCTCCCACTCCCGGAGGTCGGAATCGACCGCGTCCGCACGGCAGGGGGGCTGTCGCATCCCTCTCCCGCCGGTGTAAAAGATCGTCGCGCGACCGTCGTCCTCGATCGCACAGCCCGACCAGCAGCCGTCCCGGTCGGGGCCCTCGGGCGAGGGGGTGAGTGCGACCGGTTCGTCCTCCCAGCGGACCAGATCGTCGCTGACGGCGTGACCCCAGTGGATGGTGCCGTGCATCGGGCCGCCCGGGTTGTACTGGTAGAAGACGTGATACCGGTCGTCGTGCTCGATGATCCCGTTGGGGTCGTTGAGCCAGTTCGCCGGGGGCGCGACGTGGTATCGCGGGCGAAGCGGGTCCTCAGAGAGGCGCTCGCGCATCTCGGTCAGCCCGCGAACGGAGCGGGGATCGGGGATGCCGGGGTGGTCGCCGTCGGCCAGCCCCGAGAGGAGTTCGCCGACCAGCTGCGAGCGGTTGCTCGCACACGCCCCGTCGGCCGGGCCGGAAAACGACAGCGCGCTCCCGGCGCCGATCACCGATCCCTCCCCGAGCGCCCACGAGAACAGCGGGAGCTGGTGGACGTGATCCATCTCGCCGCGAACCGTCGCCGCGAGCGCCTCGCCGCGCTCGGGCAGCACGCGCTCGTAGCGGGCGTACGGGACCTCCTTGCCGGGCTCGCAGGTGTGGACCCGCAGGTCGTCGAAGCCCGCGAACGCCGGCTCGTCGGCGTAGATCGACTTGAGGAGGTAGCCCGTCGGCTCGCCGATCTCCTCGCGCCCGGTCGCGTCGGGCGCGACGGGGTCGATCCCCAGCTCGGCGACGGCGGCGAGGGCGTGCAGGCTCAACAGCAACCCGCCACCGTCCTCGACGTACGCCCGCAGCGGAACGGCGACTCCGTCGAGGGGCCCCTCGATCGGCTCGTCGCGGTGCCACCAGCAGACGTCGTAGCGACCGAGGTCGACGCGCCCGGCCGCGACCTCCCGGCGATCTACGGATTCGACGAACGGAGCGACGGCTCGACACCACTCTACGGCAGCCTGCTGTTCTACCGACGGCTCGCCAGTGTGGAGGACTCCGACGGTCGCTGCGGGGTCGAACATCGACCGGGAGTTGTGCGTACGCGAGTAAAAGCATGCGCAATCGAACTCAGCCGGTTTCGGCCTCGCGTTCGAGCACGTTGACGCCCTTGTTCTGGAGATGTCGAAGCTGGTCTCGGACGAACTCCTCTTCTTCCGTGCCCCGTGTTGCGAGCATGTACACCTGCGCGCCGCCGACCGGTCGCATGGTCCGGCCCGCCCGCTGGGAGCCCTGCCGGCGCGATCCACCCAGCCCCGAGGCGACGATCGCGACCGTCGCCGCGGGCAGGTCGATCCCCTCGTCGCCCACCCGCGAGACGATCAGCGTCTCGCGTGTGCCGTGGCGAAACTCCGAGAGGAGCCGCTCGCGTTTCGCGTACCGGGTCTCGCCGCTCAGGAACGGGATTCCGAGTTCCTTCTCGTACTCCCGGCCCTGATCGAGCCAGTCGACGAAGATCAGGGCCTTCTCCTCCGTGTGTTCTTCGAGCAGGCGGCGGATCTCCGCGATCTTCGCCGGGTTCGCGGCAGCGACCTGCCGGCGCTCGTGGCCGACGGCGCTCGCGTACTCGGCTTCGGCGTCCTCGGCCCACGGCACGTAGCGGATCTCGACGTCCGGCTCCATCACGTAGCCCGCCTCGAACAGCGCCGACCAGTCGGTGCCGATCGGCGGCCCGATCAGCGTGAAGATCTCGGCCTCGTCGTCCGATTCTCGCACCGGGGTCGCCGACAGCCCCAGCCGATGCTTGGACTGGAGGTCCGCGCTCCGTCGGAAGACGGGACTCGGGATGTGGTGGCAGTTGTGCGTCAGAATACCGTTCGCGAGGAACGTGTGTGACTCCGTCTCGAAATCGTAGACCGTTTCGGTACCGATTTCTTCGACCGTATCGACGCGAAGGATGTTGACGTTTGCAAGCCTTCCTAAGTGCTGAGCGTATTCCGATGCACGGTGTTGGCGGGAAGCAACGATTTCCGTGACAGCATCGTGGGCGGCTGTGGTTTTCGATCCGAACTGCCGGTGTGCCGTACCAAGTGAAACGTCCATCGCGGTAGCGAGGCGCTCGAACGTGATATTGTACCGCTTGCGAGCAGTTGTAGCATCAGCGGTAGTTTTGTTCGCGTACTGTGCTAATCCATCGGTAAGTGCGTGTAGATGGTGCTGTCCGAGCTGATACTCTCCACGAATAACGTCGCCGACGGTCGATCCCGAGATTCCCATCATCGAACCCACCGTACTGTCAGTAAGGTGCAGGTCGTCCTTCATTCTCGACAGTAACGGTCCCACC
>JAWARX010000250.1:0-4192 GCA_038893155.1 Halalkalicoccus sp. | reverse complement strand
GACGGACCCGTTTTTGCCCGCGGGCGCTCGACGGTGAGGTAATGAGTCCGGAGAGGAGGTGGCGACGATGACGCCGCCGCTGACGGAGATCACGGTCGTGGGCGACGACAAGACCGGGCTGATCGCCCGCGTCACGACGCTGCTGTTCGAACGCGAGATCAACATCGAGGACCTCGATCAGGCGGTCAGAGAGGGGCTGTTCCGGATGACGATGCACGTCGACGCGAGCGAGATGAACTGTAGCGAACGGGAGCTACGGGACGCGCTTTCCGCACTCGGCGAGGACCTCGGGGTCGACGTGCAGGTTCGCTTTCCGGCCGACCGCGAGACACAGGGGATCGCGGTGCTCGTCACGAAGGAAAGTCACCCCCTCGAAGCGCTGTTCGAGGCGTGGGCCAACGACGAGCTCGGCGCGGAGATATCGGTCGTAATCGGGAACCACCCGGATCTCGAACCGCTCTGTGAGCACTACGGCGTGGCGTTTCACGACGTCGGCACCGAGAGCGGGGCTACGAGCGAAGAGCGCCTGCTCGAACTCCTCGATCGGTACGAGGTCGACCTGATCGTGCTCGCGCGCTACATGCGGATCCTCTCGCCGAACGTGGTCTTTCGCTACGAGGATCGCATCATCAACGTCCACCCGAGCCTCCTGCCAGCGTTTCCGGGCGCGGAAGCCTACCGACAGGCCATCGAGGAGGGCGTGCGGATCGCGGGCGTGACCGCCCACTACGTCACCACGGATCTCGATCAGGGACCGATCATCACCCAGCGGGCGTTCAACGTGCCCGACGACGCGGATCTCGACGAACTGAAACGCCGCGGCCAACCACTCGAAGCGGAAGCGCTGCTCGAAGCGGTTCGTCTACACCTCGATACGGCGATCGCCGTCCACCGCGGACGCACCGAGCTCCGGGGAGAGGGCGAGTAC
This sequence comes from Halalkalicoccus sp., assembly GCA_038893155.1. Lineage (GTDB taxonomy): Archaea > Halobacteriota > Halobacteria > Halobacteriales > Halalkalicoccaceae > Halalkalicoccus. The sequence goes on along the minus strand of JAWARX010000250.1, from coordinate 3,264 downwards.
CAGCTCGGGATGGACCCCGCGACCGAGCGGATCAACCCCGATCGGCCGATCGACGGCATCGGAAGCGTCCTGACCGACTAGAGCGCCCGGATTCGCTCGATCACGGACTCGATCGGCGGGGCGGCGAACCACTCCTCGCCGACGTACGCGTTGGTTCCCGCGGCGTACAGCTCGGAGGCCAGATCGACGACCGCGGTGGGAAGCGGGTCGGGCTCGCGCTCACAGAGCGCTCGCCAGTCCGCAACGCCCCGCGATTTCGCTTCTCGCTTGGCCGTTTCGACCGCGTTCACCCACTCGGACTGGGTGCGAGCGTGATACCCCCGGAGAACTTCCTTCGAGATCTCCTGGCCGTCGTAAGAAAAGCGGTTCTCGTCGAAGGTGCCGACCACGTCCGCGACGCGGACCTCGCCCGCGTGGTACAGACACTCGATCTTGCCGTCCTCGTGGACGAATCCCCGGTCGTCGGCGTGGTCGGTGACGACCCGGTTGACCGCGCGGGCGACCGACTCGAGATCCGAAACGCTCGCGGTCCCGGCGATCGCGTCGGCCTCCTCCCGTCCGAGATACCGGTCGCTCTCCTCGTACTTCGTCGAGAACTCGACGATCGGCTCGTCGAGCTCGACCGGTCCCTCAGGCCAGTCGTCGGCGTCGAGACCGTGATCGGCCGGATCGGTTCGTCGCCGGAGGCTCGACCCCGCGGGGACGGCGTTGCGAAAGACGATCTCCAGGGGGACGAGGTAGCTCTCGCCCGCGCTCGAATGATAGGCGTCGTAGTCGTATCTCCCGTTCTCGTAGGGCAGGTCCGGCACGGTCACCAGATCGATCGCCATCCGGATCGGCGGGTCTACCGCCTCTTCGAGCGGGCGGACCTCCTCCCCGACCCCGCGGTAGTGGGTCGCGATTCCCGCCGACTCGAGCAGTTCGAAGTTGAACGCCCCCATCGTACAAAGGCTCGCGCCCTTCCGGGGGATCGCATCGGGCATCCGCCCCCAGTCGAACACGGAGTAGGCGTCCGTGAAGACGAACGCTCCGACGCCCGGTTCGTCGGCCGTCGGCTCGCGCTCGATGCGGAACTCCTTGACGCTGGTCATCGTCGCCCCTCGTTCATGCGTCGAGTCGTGCCGGCCCCGGCATGAACGTTTCCCGTCGTCGGTGGTAGCTCCCGGCTAACGGAACGTATCGGATGAGTAACTATATACCCGGAGCCCGTAGCGCCGGTATGGACGTCCAGTACTGTCCCGACTGCGTGGCACGCGGCGTCGACTGCCCGCTGATGCTCGACGGGCAGTGCACGCACTGCGGTCGCCACGACGCCCCGATCTCCCACCGGATCGCCGACTACGAGTTTCGCCTGCGCTTCGCGCTCGACTCGCTGCGATTCCGTCTCGGGATCACGCGCGCACGGCTCCGTGCGCGGGCCGCACTGACGCGACTGGTCGCGTTCTACCGGTAGATCCGCGACGTTATCCGGACCCCCGGTCTACCCGGCGGTATGGACGCGGAGATCGACCGGCTGGCGGACGCGATCCGCGGAGCCGACTCGACGGTCGCGCTGACCGGCGCGGGCCTCAGCACCGCCTCCGGGATCCCCGACTTCCGGGGCTCCGAGGGGATCTGGAACGCCGAGTTCGACCCCGCCGATTTCCGGATCGAACGCTTTCTCTCGGATCCCGCCGGATTCTGGGAGGACAGACTGGCGCTCCACGAGGCGATGTTTCCCGGCGAGATCGAACCGAACGACGCCCACCGGGCGCTCGCGGCAATGGAATCCCGTGGAGCGCTCGACGCCGTGATCACCCAGAACACCGACGGCCTGCACGGCGAGGCGGGCTCGGAGGAGCTGTTCGAACTCCACGGCAACGCCCACCGGGTGGTCTGTACGGACTGCGGGCGCAAATCGGCGGCCGAACCCGTCCGCGAGCGCGTTCGGGGCGGCGAATGCCCGCCGCGGTGTGACTGTGGCGGGCTCTTCAAACCCGACGTGGTGCTGTTCGGCGAGGCACTGCCCGAGGCGATCCTCGCGGAATCGCAGCGACTCGCCCGCGAGAGCGACGTCTTTCTCGCCTGTGGCTCCTCGCTCACCGTCGAGCCGGCGGCGTCGCTCCCGCGTGCGACCCGCGGCCTGCTTGCGATCTGCAACTTCGATCCGACGCCACACGACGAGCGCGCGGCGGTCGTCCTCCGCGAGGACGTCACCGACGTGCTGCCCGCGCTCGAATCGCGGCTGGACGCCTAGGAGAGCCCGCCCTCCAGACGAGCCAGCGAGTCGGGATCGTGGCCGAAAAACAGCGTCGCGTCCTCGCGGCGTTCGATCTCCTTGAGTTTGCGAAGGCTGTCGTACCAGTCGCGCTTGCTCCAGAGCAGGCCGGGGCCCAGCGGCCGCTCCTCGGTGTAGTTCTCGGCGACGTAGGCCTGATCGCCCGCGACGATCACGGTTCCCGCCTCCGGAAGCGCCAAGCGAAGCCCCATCAGGCCGGGCGTGTGACCCGGCAGGTGGAGCAGTTCGACGCCCTCGAAGTGCGTCTCGCGCTCGCGGTGGACCACCCGCCAGTTCAGCTCGTGATCGAAGTCCTTCGCGAGATATGCGGGATCGCCTTCGGCGGTTTTCGCGCTGTAGTAGGCGTGTTTCAGCTCCCGTTCGTGGACGTAGATCGGCGTGTCGGTGCCCGCGAACCCGTGGAGACCGCCGGCGTGATCGAGGTGAAGGTGACTCTGGATCACCGCGTCGATCTCGGAGAGGGCGTAACCCGCCTCGTCGAGGTCCGCCTCCAGTGAATGCTCGCCCGCGTCGTAGTGCTCGAAGGCGTCGTACAGCGGTTCGGGCCAGTAGCCCTCGCCGGCCTCGGGATGTGAGCCGGTGTCCCAGAGGATCGTCGCCTCGGGGTGCTCGATCACGAGGTCGTAGACGGGCGTCTCTACGATCTCGGCGTCGGGGTTCGGATCGCTCGCGCTCGCCAGCCTGTAGCCCTCTATCAGGTAGTTCCCGTCAGCCCGGACCCGCCCGCGGTCTATCGGCGCGACCGTCATCTCGACCATGGGGAACGTAGGAACGAGTCGGGCTTATACTCGCTCCGACTCGGCGCAGGGTGGGGCTTGATCACCCCCGAGGTCGAACGCCGACCATGCCACGTGGTGTCCTGTTTCCCGATGTCGAACCGACGCCCGATCGCGCCCGCTGGATCGGCTCTCAGGGATACGATTCGATCTGGGCAAACGAACTCTGGGGTCACGACGCGTTCGTCACGCTCGCGGCGCTCGCGTCCC
>JAWARX010000249.1:0-4209 GCA_038893155.1 Halalkalicoccus sp. | reverse complement strand
CTTTGGCGCGAACGTCGTGAGCGAGCTCCCGCCGATCCGGGAGTTCGGCGTCGTCGCCGGCGTCGGCGTGATCTTCACGTTCCTGATCTTCGGGATCTTCATGCCCGCCGCGAAGGTGGCGATGGACCGCGCCCGCGAGAACCGTCCCATCCCCGCCTTCGGCACCGCGCCGCTCGGCTCGGAGGAGTCGATTCTCGGGCGCGTGCTCCCGGTCGGTGCCCACGTCGGAACGCGCGTCCCGGTGGCGGTGCTCGCGATCGCGCTCGTCGTCACCCTCGGTGCGGGCGTCTCCGCCACCGCGGTCGACACCACGTTCGACGACGAGGACTTCCTGCCGCCCGAAGACCAGCCGGCGTATCTCGACTCGCTCCCCGAGGGGCTCCAGCCCGGCGAGTACACCATCACGGGCACGATCAACTACCTCCAGGAGAACTTCGCGACCGGCGACGACGATCAGGTGATCGTCTACGTCGAGGGGCCGTTGCGCCAGGACTACGCCCTCGAATCGATCGAGCGCGCCGGGCAGGACCCGCCGCCGTCGATCGTCACCGACGAGGGCGAGGCCCAGACCGAGAGCATCCTCGACGTGATCGAAACCCAGCGGGAGATCGATCCCGCCTTCGACGCGCTGGTCGAGCGAAACGACCTGAACGGCAACGGCGTGCCCGACCGGAACGTCGGGGTGATCTACGACGAACTGTTGAGCTCCGAATCCGGAGAGCAGGCCCGCGAGTACATCACCGAGGACCAGCGGAGCATGCAGGTGGTCTACTCCGTCGAGGCGGACGCCCCCGACGAGCAGGTCACGGCGGACGTCAACGAACTGGCCGACGACTACCGGCTTTCGGCCACGCCGACGGGCGAGATCGTCGTCTTTCAGGAGGTCTCGGACCTGATCCTCGAATCGGCGATCCAGTCGCTCGTCCTCGCGCTGGTCTTTACGGGGGTGTTTCTCGTGGCGATCTACTACGTGCTCGAAGGCAGGCTCGCCCTCGGCGTTGCGAACCTCGTTCCCATTACGGTGAGCGTCGCCGTCCTCGCGGGGACGATGCCGGTACTGGACATCCCGTTTAATGTGCTCACCGGGACGATCCTGCCGATCTCGATCGGCGTCGGCGTCGCCTACTCGGTCCACGTCACCCACCGGTTCATCGACGAGTACAACCTCACGGGCGACGCCTACAGCTCGCTTCTGACCACCCTCAGGGGAACCGGTGGAGCGCTCACGGGCAGCATGCTGACGACGATCGGCGGGGCGGGCTCGCTCATGCTCGCGCTCACGCCCATTCTGGGGCAGTTCGGCGTGCTGATGACGATCAGCGTGGTCTACTCGTATCTGATGGCGATCGTCGTCCTGCCCCCGACGCTCGTGCTCTGGGCGCGGTACTTCGGATGAGCGCTCAGAACGACCGCGGCAGATCGAGCACGTTCTCGCCGACGTAGTTCAGCGCGAGCTCCTGGGTGATCGGGACGAGTCGTGTGAGACGGGCCTCGCGGAAGTACCGCTCGGCGTCGTACTCGCGGGCGACGCCCCGACCGCCGTGGGTCTGCACCGCGGCGTCGGCGGCCTCGAAACACGCCTCGCTCGCGAGGTACTTCGCGAGGTTCGCCCAGGCTCCGATCGCCTTCGGATCGTCGTCGGTCCGCGCGGCCGCGGCGTACACCAGCTGGCGGGCCGCCTGCACGCGAGCGTACGCCGCCGAAAGCGGGTGCTGGATCGCCTGATTCTTTCCGATCGGCCGGCCGAACACCTCCCGGTCGGCCGCGTAGGCCGCGCCGCGTTCGATCGCGAGCTCGCCCAGTCCGGTACATTCGGCGGCGATCACCAGTCGCTCCTCGTTGAGGCCGTCGAGGACGTGATAGAATCCCCCGTCTTCCTCGCCGATGAGCGCCGACGCGGGCAGTCGGAGCCCGTCGTACTCGACGCGAAACGAGCTGACGACGTTGCTCGCGGTCTTCTCGATCTTTTCGAGCTCGATCGAACCGGCGTCGAAGGCCGCTTCGAGATCGACGAGGAACAGCGAAATCCCCTCCGTTTTCTTCTCGACCTCGTCTTTGGGCGTGGTTCGGGCGGCGAGCACCGCGTAATCCGAGACGTCGATCCGCGAGGTCCAGAGCTTCTCGCCGTCGATCACGTACTCGTCGCCCTCCCGCCTCGCGCGGGTCCCGATGGCGGTCGATTCGGAGCCCGCCTTCGGCTCGGTCAGCGAGAAACACTGGATCCACGCGTCGCCGTCCGCGACCCGCGACAGGAGCGCTTCTTTCATTTCGTCGCTGCCGTAGGCCACGAGCGGCGAGGAGTTGTAGACGGCGGCGTGGACCGTCTGTGCGCCGCTGAATCCCGCGCCGCTCGCGGCGATCGTCTCCATCATGACGACCGCCTCGGGGGTGTCTAGACCTTTCCCGCCGTAGGTCTCGGGGATCAACACGCCGAGCCACCCCGCCTCCGCGAGCGCGTCGACGAACGCGTGGGGGTACTCGCCGGCGGCGTCCCGCTCGCGCCAGTACTCGCGGTCGAAATCGCCACAGATCGATCCTACCGCCTCGCGTACCCGGCGCTGGCGGTCGGTGAGCTCGATCGCCCGCTCGGAGAACGGTAACATACACCTCGATGGCTCGCGTTCCGTGTTAAGCCTGTAGTTCGCGGCGACCCTCGCTCACCGGCGATTCTCGATTACACCTCACTCACCGGTGGCGGCGGCCACCAGCTCCTCGACCGACCGCCCGGGGAGCTCCTCGATGGTCTCCGCGAGCCCGCCGACGTCGACGCCCGTCTCGGCGGGCTCGACCAGTCCGCGGGCCTTTTGGACGACTGCCTCGAACGACATCGGATCCGCGGGCTCGCCGTACGGCACCTCGACGAACCGCTCGTGGCGCGTTTCGGCCTCGACGACCACTCGGGCACACCACCGCTCGGGGAAGGCGGCCTGCACGTCGGGATCCGTGGCGACGCTCGTCGCGTCCATGAGCCGGCGAAACGCCGATTCCTCGTAGCGCGGTGGCTCGTCGAGCCGGCCGGCCGCCCGGAGGAACGGCTCCGCCCCGGCCGCTCCCGTAGAGAGCGCGAGCGCCGCGGCGAAGGGGGCGCTGAACTGGCAGTCGACGAAGTTCTCGGGGCGGCGTTTGGACTCGATCGGGTCGCCGGTCAGCCGGACGCCCGCCTCCGGCAGCGCGATTTCGATTCGTTCCACACTCGACGGATCGACCGCGAGCGCGACCGCCACCAGCGCGTCGATCGCGGGATGCAGGTACCGACAGCACGGATAGGGCTTGAGGCCCGTCTCGGCGATCGCGTTCCGTCTTTCGAGCCGGTCGATCGCTCCCGGCCGAGGGTCCTCGGTGTACCCCGCAAAGAAGCCAAAGCGCCCCTCGATCGGCTCGGCGCCACCCTCGAAGCCGGCCGCCGCGAGTTCCACCGCGGTCACCGCTCGCCGCGCGGCCAGCCCGGGATGGAGGCGCTTGTTCCACGCGCCGTTTTCGAGAAACTGCAGTGACCCGGCGGCCTGACTCCCGTTGAGGCCGAAGGCGTTCGCGAACTGTGCTCTCGAAAGGCCGCGGACGACGCCTGCGGCCGCGGTCGCGCCGAACGTGCCGCAGGTCGCGGTGACGTGGAATCCGCGGACGTAGTGGGCGTCGGGGTTGACCGCCTCGCCGACCGTACAGGCGACGTCGTAGCCGGCGGCGATGCCGGCGAGCAGCCGCTCGCTCGCCGCGCCGGTCGCCTCGGCGGTCGCGAGCGCGGCGGCGACCGTCGGCGCGCCGGGGTGCAGCGACGAGCCCAGGTGGGTGTCGTCGAAATCGAGGCTGTGCGCGAGCGTGCCGTTTACGAGCGCCGCGGTCTCGGCCGGGACGCGATCGCCGGTCGGGACGACCGTCGCGGCCCCGCCTCCGGGACCGCCGAGCGCCGTTCCCGCGAACAGCGCGGGCGTCGAGTCGGCGTGGGCCGCCCCGCCGATCGCGACGCCGAACCAGTCGAGCAGGTGCTTTCGTACCGGCCCATCCGCTCGGCCGGTTCCTCCGCCTCGGGCCGCACAGTACGCAGCCAATCGATCCGTGAACCCGGTCATCGTCCGCGGGTACGACCCACTGCGGTAAGTATGCCTGTGACGCGCCGGACGGACCCGCGAGCGCGAGCGGATCCGACCCCTCCCGAGGGGAGATTCGGAGTGGCGGGCCGCTTCCCTCGTGACCATGATCCGTTCTAGTACG
>JAWARX010000248.1:0-3517 GCA_038893155.1 Halalkalicoccus sp. | reverse complement strand
AGCTTGCTCGTGGTGTGCTGCTGGACGGCCTTTTTCACCCCTGTCTCGCTCATCCCGATCCCGTCGTCGGCGACGCGGGTCCGGTCGATCCCGCCGGAATCGACCGCGACGGTGATCTCCGACGCGTCGGCGTCCAGACTGTTCTCGACCAGCTCTTTGACGACCGACGCGGGGCGCTCGACCACCTCGCCGGCGGCGATCTTATCGACCGTTTCGGGGTCGAGCGCGCGGATCTCCGGGCCGTCGTCGGTCATTCCCGGACCCTCCCTTGCCACTCCTGAACCATCCCCATCAGCTCGACGGGCGAGACGTTCGCGAGCTCCGTCTCCGAGAGCTCCGCGAGGACTGCCTCGGATTCGGGATCGAGCGGCTCCGACGTTCCTTCGTCCCCCGAGGCCGCCTCGCTGGCTCCGCCGTCGGTCGAGGCCGTCGCGAACTGTCCCGATCCCACGTCGAAGACCACCTGCTGGGTACCCGAACCGTCCGCGTCACTGCCGCTCGCTCCTTTCGCCTCTATCGCCTTCTCCGCGCGCAGGCGGTCGAGCACCTCGTCCGACCGCGAAACGACGGGCTCCGGAACGCCCGCCAGGTCCGCGACGTGCACGCCGTAGGAGCGATCGGTCGGCCCCTCGCGGATCGTCCGCAGGAACGTTACCCCCTCGTCCGAATCATCGCCCGTGCGGGACTCCGTCCCACTCGCCGGCGGGTCGTCCTCGCCGGCGACCGCCACGTGGACGTTCTCCACTCGCTCGTGGTAGTGGGTCGCAAACAGCGTCTTTGCGCGGATCTCGTTGTGAAGGTACTCCGTGGTGGCCCAAGCAATCGAGATGCCGTCGTACGTCGCCGTTCCCCGCCCGACCTCGTCGAGGATGACCAGCGAATCTTCCGTGGCCGAATGCAGGATGTTCGAGAGCTCCTGCATCTCGACCATGAACGTCGAACGGCCCTGTGCGAGTTCATCGAGCGCGCCGACCCGAGTGTAGATGCCGTCGACCAGTCCGACCCGCGCGCGTTCGGCGGGCACGAAGCTGCCGACCTGGGCCAGCAGGACGATCAGCGCCGCCTGGCGCATGTACGTGGACTTCCCGCTCATGTTCGGCCCGGTGACGATCAGGAACTCGCGGTCGCCAGTGAGAAGGAGGTCGTTCGGGACGAACTCCGTCGTCTGCTCGACGACCGGGTGTCGCCCCGCCTCGATCTCGAGGTCCCGCGATTCGTCGAGTTCCGGCCGGATCCAGCGGTTCTCGACGGCGTGAGTTGCGAGACTCGCCAGACTATCCAGCTCGGCGATCGTCCGCCCGACGTCCTGCAACAGGCTCGCGCGCTCGGCGACCCGGTCGCGAAGCTCGCAGAACAGCTCGTACTCCAACTCGCCGCGTGCCTCTTCGAGCCGCAGGATCTCGCGTTCGCGCTCCTCGAGGGCGTCGGTGGTGAATCGCACCGAGTTCTTCAGCGTCTTCACTTGGCGGTATCCCTCGGGCACCGATTCGGCCTCGCTCTTTCCGACCTGGACGTAGTACCCGTCCGTCTTGTTGCGGTCGACCTGCAGGTGCGTGATCCCGTGGGCCTCCTTCTCGCGGGGCCCCAGCTCCTCGATCCACTCCAGGGCGGCTTCGTGGCGCTCGATCAGCTCGTCCAGCTCGTCGTCGTAGCCCTTCGTGATCAGCCCGCCCTCGCGGAGCGTCTTCGGCGGGTCTTCGGCCAGTGCCTCGCGAAGCGCCCCTTCGAGCGACGCCGCTGTCTCGCGGTCAGGTCGCTCGACGATCCCCGAGAGGGGTGATTCGACGAGGCGGTCGTCGCCCGCGATCAGGTCGGCGATCTCCGGGAGGAGGGCGAGGGTGTCCCGGGCACGAAGCAGCGCGTGGGCGTCGGCGCTGCCGTGGGTCGCGCGACTCGCCAGCCGTTCGAGGTCGTAGGCCTCGCCGAGCAGCTCCCGCAGGTCCTCGCGGGCGAGCGCGCGCTCGGAAAGCGCCGCGACGCACTCCTGTCTGCGGTGGAGTTCGCCGAGCAAGCGCCTGGGTCGCCCGAGCCACTCCTTCAGCAGCCGGCCGCCCGCGCTCGTGACGGTGTGGTCGATCGTCGAAAAGAGCGACCGGCCCGCGCCCGTCATCGTCTCTGTGAGTTCGAGGTTCCGCTGGGTCGTCACGTCACACGAGACGAAATCGTCGGCCCCGTAGGGCTGAAGGCGGGTCATCGAGGGTAGGACCCCGAGACCGGTCTCCGCGACGTACGAGAGCACCGCGCCGGCCGCCCGTACCGCTGGGCCCTCCGGCTCCAGTCCCAGACTCGCCAGCGTCTCGCGGCCGAACTGCTCTCTCGTTCTGTGGGTCGCCGCGCCGGGCGCGAAGGCGTTTCCCTCGTGGAGGGTCACCTCGCCGTCAGTTCGCTCCGAGAGGGCGTCGAGAAACGCCTCGTCCTCACGAAGCTCGGGCCCCGGCAGGATCTCGACGGGGTCGTAGCGGTAGCACTCGGTTATCGCCCGCGCGGCCGCGTCCTCGCCCTCGACGCTCGTGACGAGGAACTGGCCCGTCGTGGCATCCGCGAACGCGAGTCCGTAGCAGTTCTCCGAGACGCGGACGATCCCCGCGAGGTAGCGTGCGTCGTCGTCGCTCGTCTCGATGAGGGTGCCCGGCGTCGCCACGCGCGTGATCTCGCGGGCGTGGCCGTCCTCCGTGTCGTACTGGTCGGCGACCGCGACCCGGTAGCCCCGCTCGACGAGCGCCTTGAGGTAGGGGGTGAGCTCCGAGAGGGGCACCCCCGCCATCGGGTACGATGAGCCATGGGAGGATTTCTTCGACACCCTGAGATCGAGCTCGTTTGCCACCCTCTCGGCGTCCTCGGCGAAAAATTCGTAGAAATCCCCACACTGCATCGCCAGCAGATCGGCGTCGGTCCCCTCCTTCAGCGCGAGGAACTCTCCGACGATTCCGCCCTCTGTCATATCCGACAGTCGTCCGTCGGGGCCAAAACCGTGTCGGGTTCGCGCTACTCCAGCACCTCGCCGTCGCTCTCGACCGGCGGCGCGCCGATTATCAGCCAGCGGTGGTCGCGATCGGTGTCGTTGAACACCTGTCGTGGCGTCTCGGGTGGGATCCTGAGCGCCGTTCCTTCGGGAACGTCGAGTCGCTCCTCGCCGATCCGGATCCGGGCGGGTCCCGACAGCACGTAGTAGAGCTCTTCCTGCTCGCGTTGGCGGTGGATACCTCCGGCTGTAACGTAGCCGAGCGGATTCGCCGGACAGTCCTGGCGAATCCGCTCGCAGGCTCACAGCCGGAGGTATAGCTCATCGTGTCGCCGGGTGCGAGGTCCCAGACTCGCGGGCGCATCTCCGTACAGCCGAGTTCGGAGACGAAATTTACGTGGTCGGTTCCCGACGACGCCGACGGTCGCCCTACACTCCGCCCGGACCCTGCGGCGCTCGCCGCTCGGGAGACGAAGCGTCACCAGCGCGCCCTCGCGGGCGGTGATCTGGGCGCTCGTCCCGGCGCTGCGGGCCATCTGGGCCCCGCGTCCCGGC
>JAWARX010000247.1:0-4243 GCA_038893155.1 Halalkalicoccus sp. | reverse complement strand
TAGTGTGTCCTGCGGTGCCTGTTCCCTGTTCACGAGCGTGACGGGACTGCCGTGAGCGGACGCGAACGGCAGTCAGGAACGCCCGCGAGTGGCTGCAAGGAACGAGCGGGCGTGACGGGATTCGAACCTCAGTCGTTCCACTCGCTACGCTCACTTTACTCCCTGATTCGAATCCCGCCGTGCCGGTTCGCTCACTACGTTCGCTGCACGGGCGTGGCGGGATTCAAACCCGCGATCTGAAGGTTAGGAACCTTCCGCCCTATCCGCTAGGCCACACGCCCCACCGGAGGTGGCGCGGGGAGAGAAAAACGGTTATCGGTTCTCGTCGGTTTCGAGTTCCGCCTCGGTGCTGGGTTCGGTCTCGGCGGTGGTGTCGTCGGTACCGAACTCGCTGTCGTCGTCGGCTCCGATCTCGGGTTCGGGCTCGTCGTCGGTAGTGGTGCTACCGGTCGCGCCCTCGCGCATCTCCTTGAGCTCCTGGTCGATCTCCTCGCGGCCTTTCTGGAACTCACCCATCGCCTGTCCCGTCGACCGGGCGAGCTTGGGGATCTTGTTCGCACCGAAAAGCAGGATCGCGATGAGCACGATCACTGCCAGTTCGATCCCGCCTGGGATCGGCCCGAACAACGGGGCAAATTGTACTGTCATCCTAGTCGTTCGTAACCGCGTCTGAGTTATAGGCTTTTTGCTCGGTGCGCTCCGGATAAATGCTTATTTACGCCACGCTGGCTCAGGGTAGGTATGAGCGTTACCGTAACCCTCCCCGACGGCTCTGAACGCGCCGTCGAGGCCGGTTCGACGGTCGAGGACGTCGCCTACGAGATCGGTCCGGGTCTCGGACGCGACACCGTCGCCGGCGTCGTCGACGGCGAGTTCGTCGCCAAGGAACACCCCATCGAGGAGGATGTCTCAATCGAGATCGTCACGGAGGACAGCGACGAGTACGTAGACGCGCTGCGTCACTCGGCGGCCCACGTCTTCGCCCAGGCCCTCCAGCGCTTACACCCCGAGGCGAAACTCACGATCGGGCCGTGGACCGACCAGGGGTTTTACTACGACATCACGGGCGTCGACCTCGACGAGGGCGATCTGGAAGAGATCAGCGCCGAGGCCCACGAGATCATCGAGGCCGACCTCCCGATCGAGCGCGTCGAGATGAGTCGGGACGACGCGTTCGAGTACTACGCCGAGAACCCGTTCAAACGTGAGATCTTAGAAGAGGAAGCGGCGGGCGAGGACCCCGTCAGCTTCTACGAACAGGCCGAGTTTCGCGACCTCTGTCGGGGCCCGCACGTCGCCTCGACCGGCGAGATCGGCGGCTTTGCTCTCCTCGAAATTTCTGGGGCCTACTGGCGGGGTACCGAGGAAAACGAAATGCTCACGCGCGTCTACGGCACCGCCTTCCCGACCGAGGGCGAACTCGAAGAGTTCCTCGAACGGCGCGAGCAGGCCAAAGAGCGCGACCACCGGAAGATCGGCCGGGAGATGGACCTGTTTTCGGTACCCGAACACTCGCCGGGCTGCGTCCATTTCCATCCCGACGGGATGGCGATCCGCCGGGAGCTAGAGGAGTACATCCGCACGCAGGACGACGGGCTGGGCTACGAGGAGGTCTGGACGCCCGAACTCAACAAGGCCGAACTCTGGAAGCCCTCGGGTCACTACGACACGTTCACCGCCGAGGGAGAGATGTTTGCCTGGGAACAGGACGACACCGAGTACGGTCTCAAGCCGATGAACTGCGCGAACCACGCCTACATCTACGACCAGCAGGTCCGCTCGTACCGTGACCTGCCGGTTCGGTTCTCGGAGTTCGGGACGGTCTATCGCAACGAGCAGTCGGGCGAGCTCTCGGGACTGTTCCGAGTTCGCGGGTTCACCCAGGACGACGGCCACGCGTTCGTTCGCCGGGATCAGATCGAAGGCGAGATCGTCGACGTGCTCCGGGCGATCGAGGAGATCTACGGCAACTTCGACCTCGACGCGGAGTACGTCCTCGAAACGCAGGGCGAGAACGCCGTCGGCAGCGACGAGATCTGGGCCGAGGCGACCGAGGCGCTCGAGGACGCCCTCGACGTGGCGGGCCTGGACTACGCCGTCCACGAGGGCGAGGCGGCGTTCTACGGACCGAAGGTCGGGATCAACGCGATCGACGCGATCGGCCGGGAGTGGACCATCGGCACCGTCCAGCTGGATTTCAACATCCCCGAGCGCCTGGATCTGACCTACACCGGCGAGGACAACGAGGAACACCGTCCGGTGATGATCCACCGCGCGCTCCTGGGCAGCTTCGAGCGGTTCATCGGCGTGGCCATCGAGCACTTCAATGGACGGTTCCCGACGTGGCTCGCGCCCGAACAGGTGCGGATCCTGCCGATCAGCGACGACAACGTCGAGTACGCGGAGGCGGTTCGGGAGGAACTCTCGGAGTACCGTGTGGGAATCGAGGACCGCTCGTGGACCATCGGCAAGAAAATTCAGACCGCCCACGACGACCGCGTGCCATACATGCTGATCGTCGGGGGCAACGAGGAGGAAGCCGGTACGGTCTCGGTGCGCGACCGTTTCGAGCGCGAACGAAACGACGTCTCGATCGGGGCGTTCCGCGAGCACCTCGAACGCGAGGTCGACGGGAAACGGACCGAACCCGACTTCCTGGAGTAGGGCACCCGTTTTCAATCCGCGTTTTCTACGTCCGCGACGATCCCTTCCGTGCAGCGGACGGTCGCGAACTCCCCGTCGAGGTGGGCAAGCGCCAGCCGGTGGACGATCCCGGCGTCGAAGCGTTCGCCGTCGAACTCCCGATCGAACGTCGCGGTCGCGTCGCTCGCGAGCCACACCTCGAAGCCGCGGTTCTCGGCCATCCGGGTCGTCGTCGAGACGCAGTGATCCGTCGTGAGTCCGCAGACGACGAGGCGCTCGTATCCCCGCTCACGGAGCCATCCCTCGAGGTCCGTCCCGACGAACGCCCCGTTGACCCGCTTTTCGAAGACGGCTTCGCCGTCCGCGGGTTCCAGTCCCCCCTTGAACTGGAAGCCGGGCCGATCGCCCCGCAGCGGCGCATCGGGCTCCGTCGAGTCGTGACGGACGTGAACCACCGGAAGCCCGCGCTCGCGCCACGTCGCGAGAAGTCCTTTCGCGTGCCCCTCCGCGTCGGGGTTGTTCCGACTCCCCCAGCCTGGCTCGTCGAACCCGCGCTGGAAGTCGATCAACAGCAACACCGGTCGATCGGGTCGGATGCTCATGGTCGAAGCGTCCCGACCGCGGGGTCGTGTCGCGCGTCGAGGAGGCGCATCGATTTGGGGTGTTCGCGCGTGACGTTGATCGGACACTCCTCGGGGGCCTGTGCGGGGTCGGACGCGAGCATGTACTGGGGCCACTCGCGGTCGCCCTCGACGCCCCAGTCGCCCAGGTCCGCGTGCGGACAGACCCCGTCGTAGCGCTCCAAGCGGCCCTGAATGACCTCGCGGGCCTGCTGGCCGGCGTCGGTGTCGGCGGTGACCCCGAGGTCCTCGAACAGCGTCCGGGGCTGGAAGGTGATCTCGAGGCCGATCGGGCAGTACCGGCTCATCCGGTCGGCGTAAAACGGTGCTCGGCAGGTCGGGAACATCGGTTCGCCGCCGAAGCAGAACTCCCAGTGGCGGTCGTCGGGGTCGGTCGGGATGTCCGCGGGCCACGGCTCGGGATCGTGGACGTGGAGGAACTGGAGGACGTGCCAGAGCGCCTCGTGGTACTCCGCTTCCGAGAGGGATCGTTCGGGCGGTCTGAAAAACGTCACCAGCGACGCCCGATCGTTGTGTTTGGGGTAAATTTCGAGGTACGAAAGCAGCGTCCGCCCCAGATCGAGCAGCGCGTCCTTGTCCGTCATCGAGGGGACGGCGGTGTAGAGGGGATCGCCGCTGCGGACCGACTCGGCCCCGAAAAAACACGGAAACGGCGCGTCGTTTCGCTCGCCAAGTAGTCCCTCGCTGAACGTCCGCCAGTGATCGCTCACCCAGTCGGGAACGGTGCCGGCCTCGACGCTCGTTTCGAGGGTCGCTTGATCGGTGAGACTGCCGACGACTGGATCGTCCATCACCGACCTATCGGGACCGAGCACCCATTTACCCATCGCTCGGGCCGTCGCCAGCGGGACGTCCGGACCACGTCGAATCCAGGGATCGGACCGGCGACGTCGCCGGCCGCGGAGAAACGTTTTAGTTTCGGGCCGCGAACTCCCGGACATGGTTTCCGAACCCGGAGC
>JAWARX010000246.1:0-4243 GCA_038893155.1 Halalkalicoccus sp. | reverse complement strand
GTACCCCAGCGCCATCGCCCGATCGATCGCGCGGGGCCCGGCGACGCCCTGCTCGAGCATCCGGATCGCCTCGACGCCGACGGCGACGCCCAGCCGGGAGGTCGTGAAGCCGGGCGCATCGCGGACGACGATCGGCTCCTTCTCGATGTCGGCGACGAACTCCTCGACGAACGCTCTCGTCTCGTCGCTCGTCCGTTCGGCGACGACGATCTCGACGAGATCCATGACGTGGACGGGACCGAAAAAGTGCAGTCCGATCGCCGTCGAGGGGTCGGAAAGGGCACTGGCGATTCCGGTGAGCGGTAGCGAGGAGGTGTGCGACGCGAGGATCGCGCCGTCTGTGGCGCGCTCCGCGGCAGCGATGGCCTCTTTTTTCAGTTCCACCTCCTCGGGGACGGCCTCGACGACGAGATCCGCCGCCGCGATGGCCGCCAGATCAGACGTTCCCGTGATCCGCGCGAGCGCTTCCTCGCGCGCCGCGGGCGCCATCTCCTCCCGTAGGGTGTCGGCGATCGTCTCGAGACCGCGTTCGACGTCCTCGGTCTCGACATCCCGGAGGACCACGTCGTGGCCCGCCGTTGCACTGGCCTGTGCGATCCCGCTGCCCACCGTCCCTGCGCCCAGCACTGCGACGTTCATGCGCGTTCGCGCGCCGGGCTTTGAGTTAACCGTTCCGAACACCACGCCGTCTCGGAGGATCCTCTCGTGTTCGTAGCGCTTCCGAACCACGGCTCGGGCCCGATCGCCCACGGCGGCCGACGCCGGGTCGGACCCCGCCATCCGAGCGGGCAGGCGCAAGTCGCCACATATCGCGGCGCGGAACGCACCCTCCGAGCTTTTTAGCGTCCGAAATCGATCAGAAACAACGACTGGCGGGTCCCGTCGGGAAACGAGCCGAGGGGCGACCGATCCGCCCGATCGAGTACGCCCGAACGGCGATCAGTCTACCAATGATGTATTAACACGATCTCTTTAAACGCGATAGCGGTATACGAAACTGGGCTGGCTGCTACGATCGAGGACGGCTCTTGTCGCCGGAATCCGCGGGGACGACCGGATCGCCGACGGCGATCGTTCCGCCTTGGACGATCCGACAGCGGAGACCGCCGCGGTGGACGAGCGCGTCGTGGATCCCTTCGAGCGCGAGCAGTCGCTCCAGATACGAGCAGGGGTCACAGAGTTCGGCGCCCTCGCAGACCGCCTCGCCGGCGCGGAACCGTCGCCCGACGAGGTGGTTCAGCGCGACTCCGCGCGTGGTCACGTTTCTGCGGTGAGCGCCGGAAGCCAGTTCGATCCCGTAGTCCCGCTCGACCGCCTCGATGGTTTCCGCCTCGATGAGCGTGATCTCGCGGGGAGCCTCTCGAGCGGACGCGGAGTAGGTCCCCTCCTCGAGAAAGTATCGGTCCCCGCGGACCCCCCGGCCGGCGACGGCCTCGACGCGTTCGCGTGACTCCATCGGTGCGCCCGCGCTCGGGGCGGTGTGAACGGCCCCGACAGTTCCGGCCGCATGCTCGGTCGGTTCCCCTCTCCGTTCGCGATCGTGCGGCGGTTGTGTACTCATCGCACGAACGGACGCGGGACCGCGACTTCAACCGTTCGGACGCCGACGGGTCGATTCGAACACGCGGGCACGCTACGGTTCACAGACCTCGATTCCGACCGCGTTGAACTCGTCCATCGCGGCGATCCGGTCGGGAACGGCTTCTAAAGACACCGTTCGACTCACGAGCGCGCCGGGGTCGATCGCGCCGCTCGCGACGAAGTTCAGCAGCTCGTCGTACCGGGTCGGGGGCATCCCCCGCGAGCCCAAAAAGTCGATCTCGCGGCCGACCATCGAGTCCGTGGGGAGCGACACCTCGCCGCGTTCGGCGTCGGTCGAGAGCCCCAGCTGGAGGTGCTGGCCCAGGCTGTCGAGACACGCGATCGAGTTGCGGCAGGTGTCGGCGATACCGAGTGCGTCGACCGAAATCGCCGCCCCACCACCGGTCCGGTCGCGGATCTCCGCCGGAACGTTCTCCTCGCCACGAACCGTCTCGTGTGCGCCGAGTTCGAGCGCTTTCGAGAGCGGTGCCTCGCGGACGTCGACCGCGATCACGCGCGCGCCGAGCGCGCTCGCGATCTGCACTGCCGAGAGGCCGACGCCGCCACAGCCGTGGACCGCGACCCAGTCGCCGGGCGCGAGGTCCGCGCGGTGTGCCAGCCCGTGATAGGCGGTCATGTACCGACAGCCGAGCGCGGCCGCCGCGATCGCATCGAGCTCGTCGGGCAGCGTCGTGAGGTTGTAGTCGGCGTGGGGCACGGCCACCAGCTCGGCGAACGCACCCTGTCCCGCTGGTTCGAACCCCAGCGCGATCCCGTCTTCGCACACGTTCCCGTGACCGTTCCGACACCGCCGGCAGGTACCGTCGCCGAGGCTGAACGGGACGACCACCCGGTCGCCCTCCCGGAGGGTTTCGACCCGCTCGCCGACTTCGACCACCGTTCCGGCGGGTTCGTGCCCGAGGATCTGTCCTTCGGGAGGGACATCGTTCACCCACTCGCCGTGGCCCTTCCAGGCGTGCCAATCGGACCGACAGATCCCGCAGGCCTCGACCGCGACGATCACCCCCGTCGGGCCGAGGTCGGGTTCGGGCACCTCACACAGTGCGAGCGGTTCGCCGTGGGATTCGAGAACGACTGCCTGCATACCCGGTGGACGGACGCGGACTATACGAACGTTCGCCCGCGCACCAACGTTTTGCCGCTGGCTGTCGTACGTGAGCTATGCCCACTATCGAGTACGAGGGCGAGCGTATCGACTGCGAGGAGGGCGACGAACTGCGCGAGACGCTGCTGGATGCCGGCGCGTCGCCGCACAACGGCGCGTCGAACTACGCGAACTGCGGCGGGCGGGCGCTCTGTGGGACGTGTGCGATCGAGATCGAGGGACCGGTCAGCGAGATGGACGAGGAGGAGCGAAAACGGCTCTCGAAGTGGCCCCACGACCTCGATTCGGGGCTCAGGCTGGCGTGTCAGACGCGCGTCGGGGGAGATATCACCGTCCGAAAACACGGCGGGTTCTGGGGTCAGAAGACGGATTAGTGATCCTCGCTCGGGAACCACGCCAGCTCGTGGGTCGCGGCGAGTTCGACGGTCACTGGAGTGTCGAGCGAGACCTGTTCTGCGTGGTTGTGCATCGCCTCGACGACGTCGCCGTCTTCGAGTTCCACCCGGTAGAGCACCGTCGGTCCGAGATACCGCCGGTAGGTCACGCGGCCGTCAGCCTTGGCCTCGTCCTCGGCGGGTCTGATCAGCACGTCGTCGGGCCGGACGAGCACGTCGATCCGCGTCCGGTCGTACTCGGGGGCGAGCCCGTGGATCCGATCGCGCCCGACGACCCCGAGCGAGGTCTCGACCAGATCGTCGGCGACGTAGCCCGAGACGAAGCTCGCGTGACCGAGGAAGCCGGCGACGAACCGGGATTTCGGGTGCTGGAACACCGCTTCTGGCCTGCCGATCTGCATCAGTCGCCCCTCGTTCATCACGGCGACGCGGTCGGAGATCGACATCGCCTCCTCCTGATCGTGGGTGACGGAGATCCCGGTGACGCCCGCCTCCTTGAGGATTCGCCTGACCTCCTCGCGCATCTCGACCCTGAGGTCCACGTCGAGGTTCGAAAAGGGCTCGTCGAGAAGCAGGATCTCGGGCTCGGGCGCGAGCGATCGGGCGAGGGCGACCCGCTGTTTCTGCCCGCCCGAGAGCTCGTCGGGGGTGCTGTCGGCGTGTGCTTCGAGACCGACGAGTTCGAGCAGTTCGGTAACGCGGGCCTCGCGGGCCTCCGGGGACCAGTCGTCGAGCCCGAACGCGACGTTCTCGGCGGCGCTCATGTGCGGAAACAGCGCGAAGTCCTGGAACACGACGCCGATGTCGCGGCGCTCGGGCGGGACGAACCGCCCGTCGTCCGCGGCGGCGACCCGCTTTTCGTTCACCCGTATGGATCCGCCGTCGGGGCGTTCGAGACCCGCGATCAGCCGCAGCGTCGTCGTCTTCCCACAGCCCGACGGCCCCAGTAACGTGAGCAGCTCGCCTTCCCGGACCGAAACCGATACGTTCTCCACGGCACACTCGGTCCCGAAGTGTTTCGTGACGCCGTCGAGTTCGAGGACGGTAGCCGCGTCGGGCTCGTCGGCTCCGGATCGTTTCGCCGTCCCCCTCGATCGAGGTTCTGTGTAGTCGTTCTTAACAAACATCATGAGCCTCCTAT
>JAWARX010000245.1:0-2874 GCA_038893155.1 Halalkalicoccus sp. | reverse complement strand
GAACGCCCCCGACGAGCAGAAACAAAACGAGACGAACCACTTCATCAAGAACGGCGCGCTGCTGGGGGCGGCCCTCGCCTTCTTCTACCGGGCGTTACGGCAGTAACACGGCTGGATTCTTCCCTCTCTTCGAGCGCGCCCACCGGGAGCCGACAGGACAGCGAACCGCCATTGGCCGACCGGTCCGACACAAAGGTTTTTGATTTGTGACAACCAATACCACGGATAATGGTTCACGCGTTCGTCATGATGAAGACGGGGCCGGGCAAGTCGGAAGCGATGGTCGACGCCGTCCGCGAGATCGCGGCGGTCGCGGAGGCGCACATCGTCGCCGGGGATTACGACCTCATCGTCGAACTCGACACCGAGGAGGTCTACGACGTTCTGCACACGTCCTCGACGGAGCTACAGGAGCTAGACGGTATCGAGAACACGAAGACGTACATCGCGCTCGATTAGCGCTCAGTGCTCCGGTTCGAACCCCCGATCGACGAACCCCGTGAGCCACTCGCGCTGGTCGGCCAGCCTCGGTGGGATCGTCTCGTAGACAGGATCGAACAGCTCCTCCGGATCGCCTTCGGGTCCGGATTCCGCGCGCTCGATCGCCTCCGATAGCTCCCCTTTCGTTCCCTCCTCGATTCGCTCGATGAACGCGTCGTCGAGAGCCCCCTCTTCCCGGAGGTACGTTTCGTAGCGCTCTATAGGATCTGCGGTGCGCCACTCGGGGAGTTTCTCCTCGTCGCGATAGCGCGAGGGGTCGTCGCTCGTGGTGTGAGCGCCCCGCCGGTAGGTCAGGCTCTCGACCAACACCGGCTCGCCCGCACGCGCCTTCGAGAGGGCCTCGCGGACGACCGCGTAGACCGCGAGCGGGTCGTTGCCGTCGACCTGCGTCCCCGTGATGCCGTAGGCGTCAGCCTTGATCGCGATCGATTCGCTCGCTGTCTGGCGCTCTCTGGGCACCGAGATGGCCCACCCGTTGTTCTCACAGAAGAAGACGGTCGGGGTCTCGAACACGCCCGCGAAGTTCAGCGCCTCGTGGAAGTCCCCCTCGCTGGTCGCACCGTCACCGAAACAACAGAGAACGGCCGCCTCGTCCTCGCGGTAGTTCACGGCCACTCCCAGTCCGGCGGCGTGGGGGAGCTGGGAGGCGATCGGCACGGCCTGCGGGAGGATCGGGAGGTCGTGTCCCGAGGCGAACTCGGGGTAGCCCCGCCGGAAGCGGAGGACATCGCTCATGGGTACGCCCCTCGCTATCTGGGCGGCGTTCGACCGATAGGTAGGGACGAGCCAGTCGCGCTCGGCCATGGCGTGGGCCGCTCCGACCTGCGAGGCCTCCTGGCCCGCGAAGGGCGGGTAGCCGCTCATCCAGCCGCGTCGCTGCAGGGCGATGGCGCGCTCGTCGAACCGCCGCGCCCGCAGCATGTCGCGGTAGAGTGCCCGCGCGCGCTTCTCGCCGACGTCGGTTTCGGCCAGCGAGTACTCGTCGATGACGCGGTACATGGCCGATCGGACTCCCGGACGGCTGAAAGCGATTCCGATACCGAAAAGGGCGTTCCCTCCCTACACTGCTCATGCTCAGCCTCGGGACGGTCGTCGGGCTCGCGGTTATCGTCGGGGTGCATACGGTGATCGCGTCGGTCCTCATTCGGTTCTTCCGACTGCGACTCGACACCCGCGGCGGGATGATCGCCTTCTCGCTTTTCTTGGTGCCCGTCGTGCTCGCGATTTCGCTTCTGTTTTTCGGCCAGCTACCGATCTTCGGTGCGATCGACCGCCAGACCGTCATGCTGGTGACGATCCTCATGCCGCTGCTTCTGGGGTTCGCGATCGACCTGTTCTGGATGCCCTCGCCCGAGGAGGTCGAACTCGCCCGGAACGGCTAGATGGCGTCGGCGAGCACCCGCTCGACGCTCTCCAGTACTTCCTCGGGCGAGCGGGTCGCGTCGATGCGGACGAACCGCGCCGGCTCGGCCTCCAGCAGTCGCTCGTAGTTCTCCCGAACGCGCTCTAGGTACCCCGACTGCTCGAACTTGTTCGTCGCGCCGCTGCGTCTCGCGCCCGTCTCGGGGTCGACGTCGAGATAGAGGGTCAGATCCGGCGGGCGGGTAAACGCCGTGTGGATCCCGCGGACGTACTCCATCGGGCGGTCGATCACCCCGTCGAGCGCCGCGCCCTGGTAGGCGTAGCGCGAATCCGAGTACCGATCGGAGATCACGAGCTCGCCGGCCTCCAGGGCCGGCCGGACGACCCGCGAGAGGTGGTCGGCGTGGTCCGCAGTGTACAGGAACAGCTCCGCGAGCGGATCGGCGTCGTCGTCGGCGATCGACCGGGAGACCGCCTCGCCGTACCACGAGCCGGTGGGTTCGCGGGTGAGCGTCGCGTCGGGGTACGTATGAGAGAGCGCCTCGTGGATGGTGGTCTTGCCGCTGCCGTCGAGCCCTTCGAGCGTGACGAGCATGCCAGTCGATTGGCGAAAGTCATATTACTGTCTGTCGGAGTCGCCGACCGCGCAGGGACCGAGGGGGTAGCTTTACGACGGATCGGGTACATATACGGGATATGAAGGTTCTCGTAACCGGCGGGACGGGATTTATCGGGCGCTATCTGTGTGGCGAACTCGTCGATCGGGGTCACGACGTGACCGCGCTCGCACGGTCGCCCGAGGCGAGCGACCTCCCGGCGGGCGTTTCGGTCGAACGGGGCGACGTCACCGACCGCGACTCGCTCGCCTTTTCGGGCCAGGACGTGGTCGTCAACCTCGTCGCGCTCTCGCCGCTGTTCGAGCCGCCGAGCGGGCAGACCCACGAGCGGGTTCACCTCGACGGCACGAAGAACCTCGTTCGTGCCTGCGAGGAGGGCGGCGTTTCCCGGTTC
>JAWARX010000244.1:0-4266 GCA_038893155.1 Halalkalicoccus sp. | reverse complement strand
TATTTATTAGACGTTATGTCATATTGGAATGTGGTTGAACAATCATAATATGAGGTCGGTGGAAAGGCGAGTCGCCGACGCACGCACGACCCTCTCGATCGTTCCGGGGGTGGATCCGATCGAAAACGCACGGCAGGCGGTCGAGGGGATCGAATCGCCCGAGGAGTGGAACGTCCTGCTCGTCGCGTACGGCACCGACCACGATCGACTGTGCCGGGAGTGGCACGAGCGGCTCGGAATCTCGCCGAAGGGCTTCGGAACGATCTGCGTCGCGGGTGATGCGGATCGAAAGCGCCGAGCTGAGCCGGTGTCGGCGACCGGACGCGACGTCACTGTGACCGTCTCCGGACCGACGAACGTCACCGAACTGGGGACCACGACCAGCCTCTATCTCGACGACTGGACCGACGGCCGGACGCTCGTCTGTTTTCATTCGCTCGAAACACTGGTGGCTCACGCCGAAACCGAGACGGTCTTTCGCTTCTTGCACGTCCTCACGAACCGGATCGCCGACACCGGCTCGGTGGGACGGTTCTCCATCGACTCGACCACGACGGACGAGCGGACGATCCGTACGCTCACACCGCTGTTCGATACCGTTTCGGAAACCGTACCGGACGAACGCGAGGAGCCCGAATCGGTCCCCGCGGACACGGCCTTCGACGTCCTGCGAGCGCCGCGACGACGGTACGTCCTTTACTCGCTCCGCGAGGCTACCGGCCCGACGACGATCTCCGCGCTCGCGTCGAAGGTCGCGTACCACGAACTGAACACCGAGACCGACAGGATCGAGACCTCGCTGCACCACTCGCACCTCCCGAAACTGGAGAACGCCGGCCTGATCTCGATCGACGGATCGAACGTGACGAAACGCCCCTCGATGGCCTCTCTCGATCCGTATCTCGATCTCGTCTCCGAGGAAGACCTGTCGGATTAACGGGCCTATAGTATTATTAGTTTCTTTCGTCATGACCGGATATGTCCGACCGACAGAGAGGTGAGACGGGCGACACGCGCGAGACGCGACGCGCCGAACGAGCGCCGGAGGAGAGTGCGACCTCGTTTTTCGCACGCGGGATCGTCAGGATGGGGCTGGTCCTGATCGGGACCGTCCTGCTGTTGTTCGCGCTCGGGCAGGCGTTCGGGGTCGACCTGCTCGGGACGGTCGCGGACTTCCTCACGACCCAGACCGGCCAGTGGCTTGCGGTCGCCTTCTTCGCCCTCGTGTTGATCAGCGTCGCGATCGGCGGTTGGCGGTATCGTCGTCCGCCGGCCTGAGGCGCTCGCCACGGAGCGGGCCGCGGCGCTTAACATCGCTCGCCACCCACGTCCGCCAATGGGAGCGCGGCTGCCGGGCGTGCGTTCGCGAGAGCGGATCGTCGCCCACGCGGACATGGACTGTTTTTACGCGTCCTGCGAGCGTCTGCGCGAACCCGCCTTAGAGGGCGAACCGCTCGTCGTCGGGATGGGCTACGAACCCGGCACCGAAAACGGCGCGGTCGCGACCGCGAGCTACGAGGCCCGTGCGTTCGGCGTCGAGAGCGCACAGGCGATCTCGGCGGCCCTCGAACGCCTCCCGCGGAAACGCGAGGCCGCGACCGATCCCGACCTCGACGTCGAAGCCGCCGGGTTCTATCGGCCCGTCGACATGGCCTTCTACGAGTCGATCAGCGAGGCGGTTCGCGAGATCCTCCACGCCCACGCCGGCACGGTCAGGGAGGTGAGCATCGACGAGGCGTATCTGGACATCACCGAGGAGACGACGTGGGTCGACGCCGAAGCGTTCGCCCGGCGGATCAAAGCCCGGATCGAAGAGGAAGTCGGCGTCGTCGCGAGCATCGGGATCGCCCCGAACATGAGCACTGCGAAGATCGCGAGCGACGCCGAGAAGCCCGACGGGCTGGTCGTCGTCCGGCCCGAGGAGGTCCGCGAGTTCCTCGCGCCCGTGCCGGTCGAGGAGCTTCACGGCGTCGGTCCCGTCACCGCCCGAACCCTCCGCGAACGGGGGATCGAGACGGCGGGCGATCTCGCGAGTGCGGACCGGCACGCGCTCGTCTCGGCGTTCGGCGAGCGCGGCGCGGAGCTCTACGATCGGGCCCGCGGCGAGGACGATCGCGAGGTGACGCCGAAGGGCCGCCCGAAGAGTCTGTCGCGTGAATCCGCGTTCGTCGAGGCGACGAGCGACACGGAGGAGATCGAAAAGCGCGTGTTGACGCTCGCGACGGCGGTTTCGGAACGCGCCACCCGGAAGGATGCCCTCTACAGGACGATCGGGATCAAGGTTGTCACGCCGCCGTTCGACGTGAACACGCGCGCTCGGTCGCTCCCCGGTCCAGTTGATGATCCGAACCTCGTCGAACGGGTCGTCTGCGAACTGCTAGAGGAGTTCGAGGGCGAGCGGGTTCGGAAGGTCGGCGTGCGCGTCTCCAATCTGGAGTTCGACGCGGCCGCCCAGTCGAGCCTCGACGGGTGGACCGGGGCCGAGGGGGCGACCGCCGAACCCGACGCCGAGGAGGACGCCGTGGACTCGAACGTCGATGAACTGGTCGAGGCGTCCTCGGGACAGGCCTCGCTGACGGAGTTTGAGTGAGCCGCACCTTTTTATTACTGTTGAGCAAGGGGAGCGTATGCCCGGAACGCTGTTTCCAGAGCGGATCGAAACCCCTCGCCTGGTCCTCGAACCGCGCGATCACGAACACGTCGATCTCCTCGAATGCTACCGGATCTGCTCCGGCGACGAGGATATCGAGGAGGTCACGCGGTACATGCCGTGGAGCCCCCACGAGACGGTCGAGGAGACCGCCGCCTATCTCGACCGCGGGGAGGGCCACTGGAACGACCGCACGCGGGCGACGTACGTCGTTCGCCCTCGCGCGGGCGAACCTGGTGCCGGCGAGATCGCCGGGTTCGCCGATCTCGCCTGCGATTGGGACCGGCGGACCGGGAACCTCGGAATCTGGCTCCGAAAGCGGTTCTGGGGGAGGGGCTACTCGGGTGAGCGCGCAACAGCGCTGGTGGAGTTAGCCTTCGAACGGTTGGACCTGGAACTGGTCGCAGTCACCCACCACGCGGACAACGAGAAGTCCCAGAAGGCGATCGAGAAGTACGTCGAGGCCCACGGCGGCCGACGGGAAGGACGGCTCAGAAACTGGCTTCCTTACGACGACGAGGTCGCCGACGAGGTCCGCTATACGATCTCCCGTGCGGAGTACGCGGCCTCGCGGTGAGCGAGGCGGGTTTTTATACCGACGCCACCCGTACCGCCGCGCATGACCACCGTCGAGATCGAGTACTGCGTTCCCTGCGGGTTCCTCGAACGTGCGGAGGCCGTCCAGCACGCCCTGCTCACCAATTTCGGCGAGGAGATCGACGAACTCACCCTGATCACCGGCGACCACGGCATCTTCGAGGTCCGCGTCGACGGCGACGTGATCTTCGAGAAGGCAGAAGACGAGTACGACGTAGACCAGATCACGCGGGACGTGCGCGCACGGCTCTAAAACGAAAGCACTCGTACCTCGTACGCCAGCAAAGTCGCTTCACCGTTCGGCAGAATCCGAAAACTACGTTCTACAGCGGTTCGACCAGGTCTTCGAGCGCCGCCGTCGGGTCGTCGGCCTTCGCGACGCCGCTCGCCAAGAGGACGCCCTCTGCGCCCAGCTCCGCGGCGGCGGTCACGTCCTCGCCGGTGGAGATGCCCGCCCCACAGAGCACCGACACCGAGTCGTCGACCGCCTCGGCCGCGGCGACCGCGTCGGTGACGACGTCCGGGTCGGCCTGGCTTACCGGGGTACCCGAGCCGATCAGTTCGGGCGGCTCGACGGCGACGGCGTCGGGACCGAGCGCCGCGACCGCCTTGACCTGCGCGGGGTTGTTCGCACAGACGACCGTTTCGAGGTCGGCGCGTTCGGCGGCGTCGAGCCCGGCGTCGATGTCCGCGAGCGTCAGGCGTTTTTCGGAGTGGTTGATCATCGTCCCGGTCGCGCCGGCTTCCGCGAGCGATTCCGCGAGCGCGCTGCCGGTGTGGCTCCCCGGATCGTTGCCGTCCGTGTGCTGGGCCCACGTCTCGACACCCGTCCCGGCGACCGATTCTAACCGAGCCGTCTGGGGCGCGACGGCGATTCGAGTACCGGAGCTCTCGCCCACCTCGCGGGCGGCCTCGGCGATCTCGACGGGGTCACACGGGTAGGCCTTGCAGTTGACCAGAACGAACATAGCTCTTCGGAGAACGAGCACGCGAAAAAGGGTTCCGAGTCGGTCGAGTCA
>JAWARX010000243.1:0-4270 GCA_038893155.1 Halalkalicoccus sp. | reverse complement strand
ACCAGCGAGTGAGCGCCCGTCGAGTTGTTGCCGATCGCACCCCCGAGCGCGCTCTTATCGCCCCACGCGGGATCGGGCGCGAACTTCAGGCCGTGGGGCGCGAGCTCGGTGTTGAGGTCGCCGAGATAGACGCCGGCTTCCGCGCGAGCGCGCTTCGCGCCGGGGTCGATCTCGCGGACGCCGTCCATATGTCGGGTGAAATCCAGCACGACCGCCTCGTTGACCGCCTGGCCCGCGAGGCTGGTGCCCCCATCTCGGGGAAGGACGGGAATCCCGTGGTTCGCACAGTGGCGCACCACCGTCTGGACGTCTCGCGTCGAGGTAGGAAAGACGACGCCGATCGGCGTCACCTCGTAGGCGCTCGCGTCGGTCGCGTACAGCTGTTTCGAGTAGTCGTCGAAGCGGCCCTCGCCGCCGACCAGTCGGGGGAGCGCCGCGAGCGCGTTCGGCACCGCCTCCTCAACGTCGGCGTAGTCGTACGGTGACCGGCTGTCCCTCGCCGAGGGCGCGTTCGTCGTGGGGTTCGTCGCCATGGCTCTAGTGTTCCGCGGACGGCCCATTACTCTGTGGATCGCTCCCGTCGTCGACGGTCTCCGCGGTGGTCTCTAGTTGGTGGACCGGATACCGGCCGTCGGCGGGCCAGCCGACCGCGACGACCTTGCACGGCTCCTCGAACGGGTTGTACAGGACGTGTGCGCCCACCCGTCCCTTCTCGAAGGAGACGGCCTCGTCGACGCCCATCTCGAAGCCCCTCTCGTCGGTCTCGACGCGACACCGACCCTCGACGACGAGAAACAGCTCTCGTTGGTTCTCGTGGTAGTGAAAGTGGTTCTGTGAGAGCCGGTCGTCGGGTTCGAGGATCGCGACGTTGAAATTGAACGCCCCGATCCCGAGTTCGGGCGAGAGCTCCCATCGTTCGCCCGGCTTCTCGGGGTTGGTACCGACATCCGACAGCCCGACGTGTTTCCATCCATCGGCCATGCTACGGGACACGCACTGCGTCGGCTAATGGTTTCCTCTCCCGTCGACGAAGGCGCGATCGCTCACCCGGGGCTGTCGTAGGAGGCGAGCTCGACGAGGTTCCCGTCCGGATCGCGCACGTACACCGAGCGCACCGGGCCGCGCGCGCCGTGTTTTTCGACGGGCCCGTGAACGGTCTCGACGCCGTGGTCGTCGAGATATTCGACGACCTCCTCGATACGCCCGTCGACCACGAGACAGAAGTCGCCCGAGCCGGGCGCGGGCGTTTGGGCGTGCGGCTCGAACTCGTGGTCCGCCTCGTGGAGGTTGATCTTCTGGTCGCCAAACTCGATGGCCGTCCTGTTTTCGGGCCCGAACGTGACGACGGTCGCCCCGAGGACGTCCGCGTAGAACGCGCAGGTCGCGTCGACGTCTTCGACAGTCAAAACGAGGTGGTCGATCCCCGTGAGATGCATGAACGTCCCTCGTCGACCGGGAATATAGAGATGCGGGTCAGGCCCGGTCGATCTTTCGCTCCAGATAGGGCTTGAGAAACGGCCCGACGAGGATGAACACGATCAGCAACGAGAGGACGAACGAGAGCGGGCGGTTGATCGGGTCGATGAAGATCGCATAATCCCCGCCCGAGATCTGTAGCGACCGGAAGAAGTTCTCTTCGGCGATCGGTCCCAGCACGATCCCGAGGACGAACGCGATCACGGAGTAGTTGTACTGGACCATGTAGAAACCGAGTACGCCGAGGGCGACGACGGCCATCACGTCGAACCAGTTCTGGTTCAGCGTGTATGCCCCCGCGAACGAGAGCACGACGACGCCGGGAATGATGACGTTGGTGTCGAGTTCCGTGAGCCGGCTCGCATACGGGATGACCGTCAGCCCGACCGCGAGGATCAGGATGTTGCCCAGAAACAGCGAGATAAAGAGCGCGTAGGTGATCTGGAGCTGTTCGTCGAACAGCACCGGCCCCGGCTGGAGCCCGTGCATCAGGATGCCGCCGAGCAACACCGCCGTGGAGCCGCTGCCGGGGATTCCGAACGAAAGGGTGGGGATGAGCGAACCGCTGACGGTGGGGTTGTTCGCCGCCTCGGGGGCGATCACGCCCCTAGGATCGCCCTCGCCGAACCGGCCGTCCTTGGCCGAGGAACGTGCCTCCTCCGCGTAGGCGACGAACGTCGAGGTCGTCGCGCCGGAGCCGGGAATCATGCCGATCCCCATGCCGATCAGCCCGGACTTGATCGTCGTCTTGGGGTATCTGAAGACCGTTCGGACGCCCTCTTTGATGCTCCCGCCGAGGTCGACATCGGCTTCTGCGATCTGGGACTTCGCCGCGAGCTTCATCATTTCGGCGAACGCGAACATGCCGATCAGGGCCGCGACGAAGTCGATCCCGTCGTACAGACCAAACTGGCCGAACGTGTATCGGGGGCGCGGACTCAGGATGCCGGTCCCGATCGTCGAGATCATGAAACCGAGCGCGCCGGCGACGAGCCCCTTGACGATCGAGCCCTGTGTGACGATCGTGATCAGCGAGATGCCGAGGATCGCGAGCAGGAAGTACTCCGGCGAGCCGAAGGCCAGAACTACCCCGATCAGGATCGGAGAGATCAGGATCAGTGCGACCGCGGCCAGAAAGCCGTTGAGCGCCGACGCGGTGGTAGCGATCGCCAGCGCGTTCTTCGCGAGCCCGTTTTTCGACATCGGGTAGCCGTCGAGCGTGGTCGCGGCCGCCGACTCGGTCCCGGGTGCGTTGATCAGAATCGCGGAGATCGAGCCGCCGAACATCGCCCCGCTGTAGATCGCGATGAGCAGGATCAGCGCCATCGTCGAGTCGAGCGGCAGGGTCAGCGGCAGAACGATCGCCATACCGACGGGCGAGCCGATGCCCGGTAGTGCCCCGAGGACGATTCCGAGGAGGAGTCCGGCAGTGAGCCAGAGCAGCGCCTGGGGTCCAATCGCGATCGACAGGCCGTCGAAGAAGGCCTCGATCGCCATCTCAGATCACCCTCGTGCGTACCGTCGCGGCGGCTTCGGCCAGTTCGGGCGAGACGAACCACAGCACCTCAACGACGAACGGGAGAAACGGGCTGAAATCGAAGATCGCCCCTCGGTCGAACGGCAGGATGAGAAACTCCATGAAGAACCAGACGATGGCCGTCGCGGACACCGCGAGCGCCAGTCCGGTTTTCCAGGGGATGCGAAACCAGGTCGTGTATGCGAAGACGAACGGCAGCGTCACGAAGAGGAACCCGGCCGCCCAGCCGGCGACGAGGTAGGCCGTCGACGTTACCACCATGAACAGCGTGTCGTTGACCTCGTATCCGTACTCCTCACCCAGCCGCGGCGTTCGTTCTTCTGTCGGGGTTTCCTGTGTTTCCTGTTGACCCTCTAGCATCGAGTCATCGGTCGCGGTGACCGTCATCTCCTCGGCGACGAACGTCTGCAGTGGGCCAGGGAGGTAGTTCTGAACGAGCAGTAGTAGACAGCCGACGAACACGACACCGGCCATCATCTGTGGGAAGACGCGGGCATCGGCCGGGTAGTCCTGAACGATCGGTTCGATCAGGAACAGTGCGCTGAGCCCGATCAGGACCAGCAACATCGCGTGTTCCGCCGTTACTCCATCGAACCGCTTCTTTGTCGACATTGGTAATGTAAGTGAGAGGGACCGGTCGATGCCGGCGCTGCTCAGTTGTGTTCCTCGATAAGTCCGATCACGTCGAACTCCTCGTAGGACTCGAACGCCTCATCGATGATCTCCTCGGCTCGCTCGGGTCCCTCGTGGTAGACGGGGTTGCCCGTCTCGTTGGACCACTCTTGGGTTCGCTCGTCCTCGACGGCTTCGGCAAAGGCGTCCGAAAGCCACTCGTTTCGCTCCTCGGGGGTGTCCGGCGGCGTGTAGACGCCGCGGAACAGCCCACCGACGAAGTCCAGTTCGTCGCCCTCGATCTCGTCGACCTCCTCGTCGATACCCGGGATGTCCGGGTACACCTCCGTCCCACCGCTGAGAAACGAGACGACGGGGAAGGCGTTTCCAGCCTCGACCGTAGAGCGCGTCCCCGCGTCGGTGCCGATCCCGCAGGGGACCTCGCCGCTCGCGACCGCCTCTGCAACCGGGCCCGTCCCCGTGTACTGGGGGCGTTCCTCCCAGTCCCAGAAGCCGTACTCGTATCGTGCGAGCAGCGTGATGATATCCTGCGGGCTGCCCGGCTCCTGGATGCCGACCGAGGACATCTCACCGGCCTCGAACAGGTCGAGGACGTCCTGGAACGAGTCGACCTGATCCTCCCAC
>JAWARX010000242.1:0-3233 GCA_038893155.1 Halalkalicoccus sp. | reverse complement strand
TCGTCGGGCGCGTCCTCGAAGTGTTCGCGGATCTCGTCGGTGTCGACGACGGATTCGAGCGGCGGGACCATCTCCATCGGAGCCTCCTCGCGGGCGGCGGCGATCGCGGAGGCGACCGTGACGACCGGTGAGGTGTCGGCGGTGGGCACGTGGTAGCTCTCGTGGTCCGTCGTCCCCACCGGATCGGCAGAGTCATCCCGTGACATGGTCCTACCTCGGAGGACCGTCCCGACGCGCAAGCAGGCCGTCGAGGCGAGCCGGGTCGACGGCGAGTTCGACGATCCGTCCTTCCCAGTCGACCGTGACGAGGCCGGCGTCGGCGAGCTTCGGGAGGCTCGCGTGATAGAGATCGATCTCGACGAGGCGCGCGTTCGCGGGGTCGTGACCCTCGGGATGGCGCGCGTTCTCGCTGGCGGCGACTCGTCCGGCGATCGTCGACAGCGAGAGGCGTTCGTCGCTTCTGAGCGCCCGGAGAACGCTCTCCTCGCGCGAATCGGCCGACACGTCCGGGCCGCTCTCCTCGACTTCCACGACGCGATCGAACGCGTTCTCGACGATCGAGAGGGCGTACTCGTCGTGGTCGCGCGGGTCGAGCCTGACGTAGGCGACGGTGCCGGTCATCCGGAGGCGTTCCGCGAGCGATTCGATGAAGGTGACGGTGCGTTTCGCGCCGACGTGTTCGATCACGGGCGTCAGCGATTCGAGCCAGATCAGCGTCTGCTGGTCGGTGTGAAGCCACTCGGTGATGTAGAGGTTGATCGCGGTGTAGAGCTCGTCGAGATCGCTCGGGCGCTCGACTGCGGTCAGTGGCAGATCGACCAGTTCGTGGCTCGGGCGGTCGATCGTCGCCGGCTCGATCTGGGTCCCGAGGCGGATCGCGCCGGTCTTCGTCGGGAGCTCGCCCAGCTGTGACTCACACGCGTCGATCCATTCGAGCGGATCGAGACGGGTCGTGATCGCCAGGACGTTCATCTCCTGGGGATCGCGCTGATCCCAGATCGGGGCCCACGTTTCGCCGTGTGGACCGCGGAGCAACACCGTTACCGGCGTCTCGTCGTCGCCGACGTCGTTCGGGGCAACTGAGTGGGAGGTCTGCATATACCCGATGGTCGGTTCCGACCGGCAAGTAGCTTGCCCTTCGACGCCCGGTATCGGCCGCTGAACAGGTCAGAACGCCGAATTCCGCGAGGGCGACACGCTTCGTGAGCCGGGTGCACTGATTTATGTGATCGCGCGGCGAACCTATCGCCCATGTCCGTGAGCTTCGACTTCGGGGAGCGGGCGGTGCTGGTGACCGGCGCGTGTGGCGCACTCGGCAGCGCAGTCTGTGAGGCGTTCGCCGCCGCGGGCGCGGACGTCCAGGCGACCGACGTGATCGACGTCGAGAGCGACGAGTCGCTCCTCGATCCCGCCCTCGTCACGTTCCACCGGGGGGACTTCACCGACGAAGGCGACGTCGAGCGCGTGATCGAGGCCGCCGTCGAGTCGGCGGGTCGCCTCGACTATCTGGCGAACGTCGCCGGCACCTGGAAGGGCGGCCAGCCGATCGACGAGACCGACGTGGGGGAGTTCGACACGCTACTCGACGTCAACTGCAAGACGGCGTTTCTCGCCTCGAAACACGCCCTTTCGCACCTCCGGGAAACCGAGGGAGCGATCGTCTCGGTGTCGGCCCGCTCCTCGCTTTCGGGCGGCGAGGGCGACGGCCCCTACCGGATGTCGAAGGCGGGGATCAGACTGCTGACCGAGACGCTCGCAGAAGAAAACAAGGGGACCGTTCGAGCCAACTGCGTCATGCCGAGCGTGATCGACACGCCCGCCAATCGGGCGACCATGGACCCCAAAGAGGAGTGGGTCGACTCCGCCGACATCGCCGAGGTCTTCTTGATCCTCTGTAGCGACGCGACGGGTCCCACCAGCGGTGCGGCGGTCCCCGTCTACGGCGAGGCGTAGATCACCTCCGATTCGCCGGAGTGTTCGTCCCGCACCGCTTTCGAGCTGCCCGAAGCGGAACCGCAGCCGCACGGTTTCGATCGATTCCCCGACCCCACGTGTCATGTCACGTGGTTCCATCTATCGGTGGGTTTATAAGCGGCGGTGCGAATGTTGCCTCCATGCCACAACGTGAAACGTGGGCGACCAGGACGGGGTTCATCCTGGCCGCCGTCGGCAGCGCGGTCGGTCTGGGGAACATCTGGCGCTTTCCCTTCGCGGTCGGCCAGGAGGGTGGTGCGGCCTTTCTCCTGGTCTACCTGCTGTTCGTCGTACTGATCGGGTTTCCCGCGATCCTCGTCGAGTTCACGATCGGTCGCGGAACCGACCGGAACCCGGTGGGGGCGCTCGCGGCGCTGGGCGGACGGGCCTGGCGGTACGTCGGATTCCTCTTCGTGATCACCGGCTTTACGATCCTCTCGTACTACAGCGTCATCGCCGGCTGGACGATCCGCTATACGATCGCGAGCCTGACGGGCGCGTACGCCGGCGACCCCGAGGCGTACTTCGGCGTGGCCTCCGTCGGCTGGGACGCCGTCGCGTTCCACGCCCTCTTTATGATCATCGTGATCGGCGTCATCGCGCTCGGGATCCGCTCTGGGATCGAGCTCGCGGTGAAGTTCATGGTGCCCGCGATCATCGTCCTCACCGTCGGGCTCGCGGCGTACGCCTTCACCCTCGACGGGGCGAGCGCCGCGTACTCGTACTACCTCTCGCCGGACTTCGGCGAGATCGCCGCCAACTGGCAGTCGATCCTGCCCGCGGCCGCCGGACAGGCCTTTTTCACCCTCTCGCTGGGGATGGGCGTGATGATCACCTACGCCTCCTACCTCGGCGAGGACCGCAACCTCGCGGAGGACGGCGCGATCATCATCGGCTTCGACACCGCCATCGCGTTCATGATGGGGCTCGTGCTCTTTCCGTTCCTCTTTACCGCGGGCGTCGACCCGGGCGAGGGCGGTCCCGGCACGCTCTTTATCAGCCTCGCGGCCGCGTTCAGCGAACTGCCCGCCGGGGGGATCCTGGGTGCGGTCTTCTTCGGAACCGTCGCCATCGCGGCGCTCTCGTCTGCGATCTCGCTCATGGAGGTGCCCGTCTCGTACGTGATCGACGAACTCGGCGTCGACCGGGTGACCGCGACGCTCGGCGTCGGCGGGCTGATCTTCGCGCTCGGGGTCCTCCCCGCGCTCGATCTGAGCTTCCTCGACCTGTACGACGGGCTGGCCGACGCCATCCTGCTC
>JAWARX010000241.1:0-4305 GCA_038893155.1 Halalkalicoccus sp. | reverse complement strand
CGCGATGGTCGGGATGGGGTGGTGGACCACCGAGAAGGCGATCCCGGCGATCGAGGAAAGCGACTTCTGCGAGACGACCGTCACCGTCAGCGGTTCGATCACCGATCCCACCGAGGTGTCGGGAACCGACGTCGAACGCGCCATCGACTACGAGGCCTACGCCGCGGGCGAGGCCAGCGAGGCCTACGACGCCGTCTACGTCGCCACGCCCAACGCGCTCCATCTGGATCACGTCCGGGCGGCCGCCGACCTCGGCAAGGACGTCCTCTGTGAGAAACCGATGGAGGTCACCGAAGAGCGCGCGAACGAGCTGACCGCCGTCTGTGAGGACGTCGGCGTGACGCTGATGATCGCCTATCGCGTCCAGACCGAACCCGCCGCCCGGCGGGCGCGCGACCTGCTCCGGGCGGGGGTGATCGGCGAGCCCGTGAGCGTTCATGGAGCTATGTCTGACGACATGCTCTCGTTCGTCGACGATCCGAACCACTGGCGGCTCGATCCCGACCTCTCGGGCGGGACGACGATGAACGACATCGGGATCTACCCGCTGAACACCGCCCGGTTCGTCCTCGATCGGGACCCGGTTTCGGCGTACGGCCGCGCTCGAACCGACAAGCCGGAGTTCGAGGGGACCGACGAACACGTCAGCTTCGAGTTCGAGTTCGAGGACGGCATCCCCCTCACGGGCTCTGCGAGCCACAGCGCCTACGAGGAGAGCCACCTCCGGATCGTCGGCACGGAAGGTCAGCTCCTGCTCGATCGCCCCTTCTTCCCCGGTCGGCCTCGCACGCTGACCGTCGAGCGTGCGGGCACCCGCTCGACGGTCGAGTTCGACCAGCGAAACCAGATGACCGAGGAGTTCGACTACTTCGCACACTGCCTGCTCACCGACACCCCGCCCGCTCCGGACGGCGAACACGGCGCACTCGACGTCCGGGCGATCGAGGCCGTCTACGAGTCCGCCGAGACCGGCAAGCGGGTCGACCTCTGATCACTCCAGGGACTCGCCGTCGAGCGGACTCTCGACCCCGATCCCGTTTATCGCGAGCAGCCGGGTCGTGAGCCGGTCGTGGAGGAACGTCTGCTGGTCGACGTCGAGCCCGTTGTACGTGACCTCGGTGATCCAGCTCGGGATTCCGAGATCCGCGCCGGCTTTCATCGTCAGCATCAGTCCCACCTCGTCGCTCTGTTCGATTTCGACCTCGCTCACCTCGCCCGACCGGAACGCGTACTCGGGGTTCTCCTCGATGAACTCGGCCATCACCTCGTCGTTCACGTACTCGGCTACGGCGGCGGCGTCCTCGCTCGCACCCTCGACGGGGGACGGAAAAATCATCTGTCCGACCGCGCCCGGATCGACGCCGATGATCCCGCGAGAGGTGTGCATGTCGATCAGGCAGTCGGGTTCGACCGATTCGATTTCGGCCCAGAGCGCGCGGGCGAGCTCCGTGGTGGGCTCCTCGCCGATCGGGAACTGCCGGTTGAGGTCGCCGTCGGGACCGTGGCGGGTGCCTTCCTCGACCGCCGGCCGGTTCGTCTCGGGGATCACGACGAGCCGCCCGCACGAGAGCTCGTACTCGGTGGCGATCCGGGCGGCCTCGATCCCGCCGATCTCGTTGCCGTGGACACCTCCCAGGACCATTCCCGTCGGTCCCTCGCCCGCGGTCAGGACGTGGACCGTCGTCTCGTACTCCGTTCCCTCCAGCAGGGGATGCGTTTCGCGTTCGGTCTCGACGGGTTCCTCGTCGCCCGACTCGCCGGCGATCCCGTCCCCCGCGTCGGTACAGCCGGCGAGGGAAAGCGCGAGGGCGCCGCCGGCGGCTTCGAGGAGGGCGCGACGCGAGAGGCGGGGAGAACTCATCGCCGAAACGTATGCGATCGCCGGAGATAAGCCCCGCGTGACAGGTCGGGTCACTGGGATCTGCCATCGCGCGAAGAGTACAGCTCGCACCGTCCGCTCCTACGCTCCAGAAAGTGGGACCGCTGAGAGTCGAACAGCGAAAGACGTTCTTGCTCGCTCACTTCGTTCGCTCCGCGAGCTGCGACTTGCTGGCTCGACGCTCAGCGCTATCCATAAATTCTGGCGTTCGCGGAGTTGCTCGCAGCAGAATGTGGGACTACGGTCGCTCGCATCGCTCGCACCCTACTTTCCAGAAAATGGGACCGCTGAGAGTCGAACTCAGGTCCTACCGACCCCATCGGCAGAGGGTACCACTCCCCCACGGTCCCGCGTCTCGAACAACGCCGGTCGGTCAATTAAGGGTGTCGTTTTCCTCCCCGTCGAGTTCGGCCGCCGCCTCGACGACTCGGCCGAGCAGCTTCCGCTCGGCCCGGCGCAGGTTGTTCGAGACCGCCGTATCGGAGATCCCGAACCGATCCCCGAGCGAGGAGAGCGTCTCCGCTCGCGGCGTCTCGAAGTAGCCCCGTTCGACCGCGACGGAGAGCGTCTCGCGCTCGGTCGTCGAGAGCGACCGACAGGCCCCGAGTAAGTCGGCGGCGGTCCCGGCGTTGCGCAGCACGTCGAACAGCTGTTCGGGCGAGACGACCTCGCGTTCGGTGACCGAGAACTCGTTTTCTCGTTCGAGGTCACAGAGCGCGTCGTCGGCCACCTGTTCGTCGTCGAAGCCCACCTCCCAGCACTCGCTGCCGTCCTCGATGTGGAACGGGCCGGTGATGTAGCCGCCGTTCTCGCGGATGGTCGCCATCGCGTTCGTCTGATCGATGACTGTGCGCACCAGTCCGGTCCCGCCGTGTCTCATGAACGTATCGCACTCGTAGAGGTGGTCGTGCTCCCGCAGCGCCGCGAGCGCGCGTTCGAGGTCCATGCGCGAGTCGGCCTCGGCGATCATCCGCGTTTCGAGGCGCTCGCTCGCGGTGTCGAAGTGCCAGTGGATCGCCGAAAACGACACCTCGTGGTCGTCGGTCGTGTCGATGAACGGACAGTCGTACTGCTCCATGTCCATCGCGAGGTCGATCATGGCTGTGTCTCCGCCCGCGAGTACATAACGATTGTTTCTACGTTCATCGGGTTCCGCCTGCAAACTACGCCAGCGGGGGAAAACGACAACATCCCGCTCCTCGAATGGAGGCCATGGCTCCGATCGAGGAACGGTACGCCGACGCCGACGGCCACCGACTCCGCTATCTCGAGGGCGGCGAAGGGGATCCCCTACTCCTGTGTCACGGCGGGCTGATCGACGCCGCCCACTGTTCGTGGGGCGAGGTCATCGGGCCGCTTTCCGACCGGTTTCGCGTGATCGCCCCTGACCTGCTCGGCTACGGAAAGAGCGACCGGCCGGAGATCGCCTACAGCACGAAGCGTCACGTCGCGACGACCGAATCGTTCCTCGACTCGCTCGGGATCGAAGACGCCCACGCCGTCGGGCTGTCGGTCGGCGGGAGCGTCGCGATCGGGCTCGCGCTGCGTTCGCCCGACCGGGTCGACCGGCTGGTGCCCGTCGCGAGCTACGGACTGGGGCCCGAGCTCCCGAACGGGCGACTCACTTTCCTCCTCTCGCGCCTGCCGGCGCTCAACCGCGCGTCGCTCTCGATCGCCCGCCGGAGTCGCCGGCTGACGAAAGCGAGCCTCTCGGGGATCGCCCACGACCCCGACGCCCTCTCGTCCGAAGCCGTCGACTGCGTCCACGAGCTGCTCCAGCGACCGGACGCCGGCCGGGCCTACCGAAGCTGGCGGCGTCACGAGGTCGGATCGAGCGGCTTTCGAACCGACTATCGCTCTCGACTCCCCGAGATCGACGCCCCGACGCTGTTCGTCCACGGGCGCGACGACGAGGTCTTCCCGCCGGAGTGGTCGGCGCTGGCTGCCGAACGGATGGACGCGGCGTGCTGGATCCTGCCCGAAACCGGCCACTGGGTCCCCCGCGAGCGTCCCGAGCAGTTCGTCGAGCGGCTGATCGAGTTCCTCGACTAGACCAGCACGCGTTCGAGCTCGACCACCCGGCCCGAATCGGCGTCGGGATTCCCTACTAAGCGGCCGAGACAGACCGCCGCGCCGGCGGGCGTGTAGCAGGCCACGAGCGGCTCTTCATCGGGATCACCCTCGGCGTCGATGACCCCCGGCGCGTAGACCTGCGCCCCGTGTGCGATCTCGCGGGCCGCACTCGGCGCGACCGTCACCCGCGGGAGATGGGCGAGCGCACGCTCGCCGGGCGCTAGGACCTCTCTAAGACACCCCTGACCGCCCTCCTCGGCGAAGGCGATCGCGTCCGTCAGATCGTACAGCGAGACCATCGAAGAGTCGTCGAAGGGCGTCGTCCCCGTCCGTCGGAGGTGGCCCATGTGCCC
>JAWARX010000240.1:0-4308 GCA_038893155.1 Halalkalicoccus sp. | reverse complement strand
CTCCTTCGTTACCTCGCCGATCACGCGCACCGCGAGCCCGGGCCCCGGGAAGGGCATGCGTTCGGCGACGAGCTCTTCTAAGCTGAGTTCGCGGGCGACCTCGCGGACCTCGTCCTTGTACAGGTCCCGCACCGGTTCGACGATCCCCTCGAAGTCGATCACCTCGGGGAGGCCGCCGACGTTGTGATGGGACTTGATCCCGCCCTCGGACTCGATCCGGTCGGGGTAGATCGTCCCCTGCACGAGGTAGTCGGCCTTCGATTCTCTCGCCTCGCGTTCGAACTCCCGGATGAAACCTTCCCCGATGACCTCGCGTTTCTCCTCGGGGTCCGTCACCCCCGAGA
This sequence comes from Halalkalicoccus sp., assembly GCA_038893155.1. GTDB lineage: Archaea > Halobacteriota > Halobacteria > Halobacteriales > Halalkalicoccaceae > Halalkalicoccus. The sequence goes on along the minus strand of JAWARX010000240.1, from coordinate 3,964 downwards.
GGGCGTCGAGAAAGCGCTCTTCTGCGTCGACCACGCGAAGCGACTCCATGTACGAGAAGGTTTCACTCACCTGTTCGGTCTCACCCTTGCGCATCAGCCCGGTGTCGACGTAGACGGGCGTCAGCTGCTCGCCGACCGCTTCGTAGGCCAGCGCGGCCGCCACCGACGAATCGACGCCGCCCGAGAGCGCGATCACGGCGTTGGCGTCGCCGATCTCCGCCTCGATCTCCGCGATCGCCTCCTCGATGAACGCTTCGGGACGGACCATCTACGCCTCGACCTCCGTTCGGGTGCGTTCGAGCACCGCATCCACTAGCCCGACGAACGGGGGACTGGCCCGTCCGGGTCGCGAGCGGAACTCGGGGTGGAACTGGGTTCCCAAGAAGTAGGGGTGGTCGTCGAGTTCGAGGATCTCCATGCGGTTTTTCGCCCGCCCCGAGAAGGTGAGCCCTTCGGCTTCGAGCTGCTGGATGTACTCGGGGTTGACCTCGTAGCGGTGGCGGTGGCGCTCGGTACACGTCGTGTCGCCGTAGACCTCGCTCGCGAGGGTGCCGGGTTCGATGTCGGTGTCGTGGGCACCCAGTCGCATCGTCCCGCCCATGTCCTCGATTTCGTACTGTTCGGGCAGGATGTCGATCACGGGATGGGCGGTGTCGGGGTCGATCTCAGCGGAGTGTGCGCCCGAAAGCCCGCAGACGTGGCGGGCGTAGTCGACGACCGCCATCTGGAAGCCCAGGCACAGCCCGAGGAAGGGAACCTCGTTCTCGCGGGCGTACCGGACCGCCTCGATCTTCGCGCGGGTGCCCCGCGAGCCGAAGCCGCCGGGGACGACGACCGCGTCCGCCCCCTCCAGGCGCTCCTTGTGGGCGGCGGCCATCTCGTCGGAGTCGACCCACCGGACGTTCACCTCGACGTTCCGTTCGAGGCCGGCGTGTTTCAGCGCCTCGTGGATCGAGAGATACGCGTCCTCCAGGGCGTACTTGCCCACGAGCGCGACGTCGATCTCCCGCGTGGTCTCCTGGGTGACCAGCTCGCGCCACTCGTTTTCGCGCTCGCCCTCGGGCAGGGCCTCCTCGTCGAGGCCCAGCCGCTCCATCACGTACTCGTCTAACCCCTCGACCATCAGGGGCACCTCGTAGATGTCGGGCACGTCCGGGTTCGAGAACACCGCCTCGCGAGGCACGTCACAGAAGAGCGCGATCTTCTCTTTGGTCTCGGGTTCGAGGTGATCGTCACACCGCCCGACGACGATGTCGGGCTGCAGGCCGATCGAACGCAGCTCCTTTACCGAGTGCTGGGTCGGTTTGGTCTTCTGCTCGCCGTTTTTCGAGTAGGGGACGAGGGTGACGTGCGTAAAAAGGATGTCCTCCTCTGCCTCCTCGTGGGCGAACTGCCGTAAGGCTTCGAGATACGGCATCCCCTCGATATCCCCTACTGTTCCCCCGACCTCGATGAGACAGACGTCGGTGCCTTCGGCCGCCTCGCGGATCCGCCGTTTGATGTCGTCGGTGACGTGGGGAATGATCTGGACGGTCTTTCCGAGGTAGTCGCCCGCGCGCTCCTTCTCGATGACGTGCTGGTAGGTCTTGCCCGTCGTGACGTTGTGGTCGAACGTCATGTCGATGTCGAGAAAGCGCTCGTAGTTCCCGAGATCCAGATCGACCTCGCCGCCGTCTTTCAGCACGTAGACCTCCCCGTGCTGGTAGGGGTTCATCGTCCCGGCGTCGACGTTGAGGTACGGGTCGATCTTCACCGCCGTCACCGAGAAGCCGGCGTTCTTCAGCAATCGACCGGTGCTCGCGGCGGTGATCCCCTTTCCGAGACCGCTCATCACGCCCCCGGTCACGAAAATGAACTTCCTCCCCAGCGAGGGATCGTAGTCGGTTTCCGGTTCGGTCGGCATACTGACCCTGTGCGAAGGGGATAAAAAACGGTTTCGGGACGCGCGGTCAGAGCGACTCGTCGAAGAATCCCTCGGCCCCGTCGATCCCGAGGACGAACTCCGGACCGAACTCGCCGGCCGGCGTCCGGTAGCCCGGTCCGGCCTCGCCGTCGAGAATCCGTTCGGTCACCGCGAGCGCGCACGCCCCGGTGACGACGTACGGATCACCCATCCGCAACCGGGAGACGGCCCGCTGACCGTCCGCCCTCGCCTCGCCCCAGAAGTGCGTCGAGCCGCGTTCGCGCGCCCGCTCGGAGGGACCCTCGCGAACGAGCTGCGCGAGGCGTTTCAGTCCCTCTCGTACCGGTCCGGTCGCGAGCAGCGGGGCGGCATAGCGGTGCGCTCTGAGCGCGAGTCGGGCCGGCGGCGGCGCGAAGACGTACGTCTCGACGTTCGGGATCCCCGTGGTGTAGTACGCCGTCGAGACGTCCCCCAGCGGCATCGTCACGGCCGGTCGTGGTCCCCGCCCGAAGTCGATCCGCCGCGACTTCCAGCCCGCGGGGACGTGTTCGAGCCGACCTTCGTTACGCACCGCCCCGCCGTCCTCCAGCCCTTCGAGCAGCGTCACGATCGATCCCACGGAGAGAGGACGGAACGTTTCCGCGCCGAGGGCGAGGTGGGTCGCCGCCGGCAGGCGCTCGACCAGGTGGGCCGCCAGACAGTCCATCGGCACCGAGGAGACGCCCGTGGCGGGAAACAGGGTAACCCCCACCTCCCGTGCGTCCCCGTCTCGGCGTCTAATCCGCTCGATGACGGGGATCTCGCCGGTGATGTCGACGTAGTCCGTCTCGCTCTCGATGCAGGCGTCGACCAGCGCGTCGGCGGTGTTCGAAAACGGGCCGGCGCAGTTCAGCACGCAGTCGACGTCCGAGAGCTCCGCGGCGACGGCTCCCGGATCGCCGAGGTCGAACCGGCGGGACTCGAGCCCCAGATCACTCGCTTGCGCCGCGAGCGCCTCGCCGTCGCGGCCTGCCAGCACCGGCTCCAGTCCTCGCTCCGTCGCTTCTTCGGAGATCAGCCGCCCGTTGTAGCCGTACGACCCGTAGACGAGAAGTCCCGACATACCGACCGGGTTCGGTGCGCCGGCTGTTAAGCGGTCTGCCGGCAGTCGCATCCGGGTCTCTCAGCGTCGGTCGGCGAAAAACGCCGCCACCGATCCCCCGATCCGCTCGTGCTTGCCCAGAAAGAAGTGATCCGCCGACAGCTCCTCGACGAAATCCCCGCGTTCGCGAGCGGCCTCGACGATCGGCTCCCACTCGGCGGTGTCGTCGCGGGTGCCGTAGAGCACCTGCAGGGGGCAGTCGAGTTCGGCGATCGCCCCGATCACGTCGAGGTCGTCCCCCTCGCGTCCGACCTGCGCCGCGGGCGCGAGCGCTGACACCCCGATCAGCGGTTCGTTCACCGTCCCAGCCGCCAGCAGCGCCATCGCGCCGCCGAAGCTGTAACCGAAGACGCCTACCCGTTCGCACTCGCCGGCGGCCCAGCGGATCGCGTTGCGGGCGTCCTCGCGTTCGCCGTATCCCTCGTCCCATTCGCCGTAGTCGAACCGGAGACAGGCGATCTCCCGCTCTCGGAGCGCTTCGCTCACCGCTTTCAATCTGGGATCGCCGCGGTGGCCGCGGTGGCGGGGATGAGGCGGGCAGGCGACGACGCAGGCCTCGAAATCGCCGTCGAGCGTCGCCCGCACGTCGCGTCCACCCGGAATCGCGACGTCCGTCATACACTCCGTACGTCGGTGATATTTTTAAGGGCTGGGCCGCAATACGGCCCATGGGAATACTCTCGCGGATGTCGTACGTCATCCGGTCGAAGGTCAACTCCGTCCTGAATCGAGCGGAGGACCCGCGCGAGACGCTCGACTATTCGTACGAACAGATGCGCGACCGCCTGCAGGACGTCAAACAGGGGATCGCGGACCTGACCACCCAGAAAAAGCGCCTCGAGATGCAGAAACGTCGCCTCGAGGAGAACGTCGAGAAACACAACGACCAGGCCCGGACCGCAGTCCAGCAGGACCGGGAG
>JAWARX010000239.1:0-4357 GCA_038893155.1 Halalkalicoccus sp. | reverse complement strand
CAGCTCCCGCCCTCGCTGGTCGGTTCTCCCGTCATGGCGAGTCGGACGCGAGTCGGGTCGTCGTTCGATCGAGGATGGCGTCGGCGAACCGGCCGGGCGCGTCGGTGTCGCGCCCGAGGAAGAGAAACGGCGCGATGCACTCGAGTTCGACGAGCACCAGCCCGCCGTTTCGCTCGATGCCGTCGACGCGGGCGTACAGCGGGTCGGCGTCGCCCGGCACGTCCCGGACGACCGCGCGCGCCGCCTCGACGATCCGGTCTGTGGGTCGTTCGACCGCCACCGAGCCGCCATGGTGGGTCTGGACCCTGAAATCGTCCTCGGCGGGGTACTTCCTGACGGCGTGGCTGTACTGGCCGTCGAAGAAGACGAGCGACCACTCGCCGTCGGCGATCTCGGGGACGTACCGCTGGACGAGGACGTCTGCGTCGGCGGCGAGCGCCTCGAAGCGGCGCTGGTCGGCCGCGGCCCGCCCGATCGACGTCCGCCACGCCCCCTCCGCCGACGCCGAGATGGCGGGTTTGACGACCGCGCGGGGCCACCCCCGGCGATCGAGGAGCGTCTCGAGGTTCGCGTCCCGGCCCCGCCGGACGACGGTCGTGGGGACGATCCGGTGGCCCCGTTCGCGAAGCGAGAGCAGGTGGGACTTGTGGACGTTCCAGCGGATCGTCGGTGGCGCGTTCGACACCGGCGTTCCGGCGGCCGAAATCGAGACCGCCCAGTTCGTGAACGCGAACGGTCGAACGTGTTGATCCCAGCACGAGCGGACGACGACCGCGTCGTAGGCCGTCCAGTCCACCGAGGAATCGTCCCAGACGACCGGGACCGCCCTCGCACCCCGGTCGAGCAGCGCGTCGAGCGCGAGCCGGTCGTCCGGGTGCAGCGACGGACGCTCCCCGTAGGTCGCGAGCCCGATCGTCGGCCGGTCAGATCCTGACGTTCTCGAGGCCATATCTCGACTCCAGCGGGTGTGGGGTGTAGTTCTCGACGCGCTCGCGGGTCGCGACGACGTTCGTGTAGTCGGTCAGGAACGCGATCGGGAGGTCCTCGTGGACGATCGACTGGAGCTCGTCGTACAGCTCCTTGCGGCGATCGGGGTCGACGGTCTCGCGGCCGGCTTCGAGCAGCTCGTCCACCCGCGGCTCGGCGTAGCCGCTGTGCATCTCCGAGTCTTCCGAGTGAAAGAAGTCGGTGAGACGATCGGGGTCGGGGTACCACAGCAACGAGTTCGACCAGACGAAGGCGTCGAACGGCCCGCTTTCGGCTCGCTCGGTGATCGTACTCGACTCCATGGTCCGCACGGCGACGTCGATGCCGACCGCCCCCAGCTGCGCCTGGATCACTTCCGCGATGCGCGGGAGCATCGGACGCGTGCTGTACGTCCAGAGCTCGATCTCGAAGGGGGTCCCGTCCCTCCCCAGCGTGTCGCCCTCTTCGGCGGTCCAGCCGGCGTCGGCGAGGAGTTCGGCCGCCCCGTCCGGATCGTGCTCGTACGGTTCGAGCGCCTCGTTCGCCCAGTCGGTCACCGAGGCGGGGAACGGCCCGACCGCGGGATCGGTGACGCTCCCGAGCAGCGTTTCGGTGAGCTCCTCGCGGTCGATCGCGTGGAGAACGGCGCGTCTGACCCGCACGTCGTCGAACGGCTCGGAGTCGGTGTCGAAGACGACGTAGCGCGACCGGGGGATCGGGTAGACGTGCGGGGTCAGCCCGTCGTCGTCCTTGACCGCTCCGATCTCCGAGACGGGGAGGATGCGGGCCATGTCGATCTCGTCGTTTCGCAGTTTGAGCAGCCGCGTCCCGTCTTCCTCGATCCCCTCGTAGACGACCCCGTCGATCTCGGGGACCGTCCCGTGGTACGCTTCGTTCCGTACCGCATCGATGCTCGATCCGGCGTCCCACTCCTCGAAGGCGAACGGCCCGGTCCCGACGGGCTCGTCGACCCTATCGTCGTCGAACGATCCCGGCGAGAGAAGCGCCGTCTCGGGCCGGTTCAGGTGAGCCGGCAGCGGGACGAACGGGACTTCGGTCTCGATTTCGATCCGATGGTCGTCGAGCGGATCGATCCGCTCGACGGGGACGCCCGCGAGCGCCGTCGTCCCGAACGCCCGGCGGAGCGAGGCGACGGCGGTGTCGGCATCGAACGCCGAACCGTCGTGAAACGCCACGCCCTCGCGCAGCTCGAACTCCCAGACGGTCGCGTCGTCGTTCGTCGACCAGTCGGTCGCCAGCCCCGGGGCGACCTCGGCGTCGTAATCGGCGGCGACCAGCGTCTCCGTGATCCCGATGCGCCTGAGAACCGATCCGCCGACCGTCGGATCCAGCGAGTCGGGAGACCACGGCGAGGCGACGTGGAGTCGCTCGCGATCGTCGCCCCGTCCGAGGCAGCCACCGAGGGCGAGCGCGCCGATCCCGCCCAGCTCGCCGAGCAGTCGCCGGCGTGAGCGTCTGTACTCCATAGTAGTTGTGAATGAAATCCGCAGTCTTAATAAGAATTGCTAATCTATATTTCTAAGTTAATACTCGCTGTGATCGGGGCTCGGCCACGGAGGTGGGAAAACGGTGGTCGGGCGGTCGCGGAAACGGGTCCGACGGCAGGTGGTCTTGACGAGCGTTACGGGACGGCGTCCCGGGGTTACAGGTCGGCGTCCCGGAAGACGAGATAGCCGAGCACGGGCGGGACGACGAGCCACGCGAGAAAGACGAGCGCGACCGCGGGGTCCGAGAAGTACGCGGGAAGGGGATCGAGCGCGTCGGCGTAGATCTCGGCGGCGAAGCCGCCAAAGAGCGCGACGCGCGCGCCCAGATCGTCGCCGGTCCAGAGGATCGCCGCGAGCGACTGGTAGGCGTCGGTCGGGTTGAGAAGCCGCGTCGCGAGCTGGATTTCGACGAGCGTCTCGAAGCCGACGTCGGTGTACTCGTCGAGCAAGCTGACCAGCCCCTCGGCGAAGCTGCCCCAAAAGAGCGCGAAGGTGACGAAGACGCCGACGTTGCCGAGCATGGCCTGTCGGCGGGTCGACGCAGCCGCGCTGATCCCGACCGCAAGGGAGACGAAGACGACTCCGAGAAGCGCAGACAGCAGCGCGAACAGCACGTAGTTTCCGAGTTCGAGCGTGACGGGCGTGACGAGGAAGACGACCGCCGCGCCGAGAAAGCCCAGCAGGACGGGAAGCACGATCACGGCGCTTCGCCCGACGATCTTGCCGAGGAGGACGTCCCGGCGGGAGTGGGGTAAGGCGAGCAGCAGCTTCAGGGTGCCCGAGTCGCGCTCGCCCGCGACCGCAGCGTACGCGAGCACGATCGCGACGATCGGGATCAGAAACGCGATGAACGTCGACAGCAGGCCGATAAACGAGTCAGAAGAGAGCTGTTCGCCGGTCTCCTGGGCGACCGCCCCGCCCACGCCCTCCGCGAAGAAGTACGACAGCGCGACGAACAGGACCAGAAAGACGAGCGAGAGACCGATGACCCAGCCCGATCGGATCGAGTCCTGGAAGTCCTTCCGGGCGATCGCCTGCCAGCTCATGCTTCTCCCTCCGTGTAGGCCCGAAAGAGGTCTTCGAGCGAGGCCTCCTCGGTTTCGAAGTCCTCGACGACCGCGCCCTCCGCTTCGAGCGCGCTCAACACGGCCGTCTTCGAGCCGTTCTCGACCGCGACCCGGATGACAGAGCCGTCGCGCTCGATCCCCGAGACGCCGTCCATCCCGTGGAGGCGGTCCATCGCCGCCGGGGGAAGCTCCGACGTGGTGATCCGGAGGGTCGCGTCGGTGGCGGCCGCCTCCCGGAGCCCCGAGACGGTGTCTTCTGCGACCAGTCGACCGTCTCTGAGGATGCCGACGCGATCACAGACGGCGTCGACCTGTTCTAAGATGTGGGAGGAAAAGAAGATCGTCGCGCCGCGATCGCGCTCCGTGCGGATGATCTCACGCATCTCGCGTGCGCCCGCTGGATCGAGTCCCGTCGAGGGTTCATCGAAAATGAGGAGATCCGGCTCGCCCGCGATCGCCGCCGCGAGCGCGAGCCGCTGGGTCATCCCCTTCGAGTAGCCGCCCGCCTTCCGGTCGAGCGCGTCGGGGATACCGACCCGTTCCGCCAGCGCGTCGGGGTCGTCGTCGGCTCCCTTCGACTCGATCGAGAACTCGAGGTGCTGGCGGCCGGTCAGTCTGTCGTAGAGGTCGAACCCCTCGGGCAGGACGCCGGTCCGTTCGCGGATCGCGATACTCTCGCTCCCGGCGTCCATCCCGAGGACGGCGATCTCTCCGTCGGTGGGTCGGGAGAAGTCGAGGAGCATGTCGATCGTCGTCGTCTTCCCCGCGCCGTTCGGTCCCAGGAAGCCGTAGACCTCGCCCGATCGGACCGCGAGG
>JAWARX010000238.1:0-4362 GCA_038893155.1 Halalkalicoccus sp. | reverse complement strand
TTCCGTTCTGGCCGGCGACCGCGAGGAGCCGGTCTACCTCGGCGCGTCGAGCACGCTTCGCGAGGCGGGCGTCGAACCCGCGACGCGCACCGCCTACGAGCGCTACGAGGACAACGACCGGACGGAGCTCGACGGCTGGATCCTCTTCGAGGACGACGACCAGACGTTCGAGGAGACCCCCGGATTCGAGGCCGAGGCCGAGGCGGTTTCGGCGGGCGACCGCGAGGAGTACGCGGGCTTCGACGACTTTAACCTGAGCGCGCACAACCTCGACATCGACGCCGCGGGCACCGTTGTGGCCGGCCACTACCACGCCGGGACGCGATTCCTCGAGATCACCGACGAGTTCGCGCTCGAACCGACCGGCTACAGCCGCGTCGGTGCCGACGTCCCCGAGGATTCGACGCTCGAAGCGCTCTCGACGGGCACGCCGTTTCACTGGTGTGCGGTCGTCCGCAACGGCGTGACGTTCGCCGGCGGGATCAACGGGGGCCCGCAGGCGATCGCCCACGACGACGTCGCGGTGGGCGAGGACACGCCGGTGGACCTCTCGATCGAACGGGAGGCCGACGCCTCGCTCTTTACCGGCGGGCAGACCAGCCGGGTCGAGATCCACGTCGAGAGCGACGAACCCGTCCGGGTCCGCGATCGGATCCCCGGCGACTGGGAGGTCGTCGGCGGCGACGTGAGCGCCGACGAAATCAGCGGCGGCGACCGGACGGTCGTCACCTTCGAGGGGACGATCGAGGAGGGGACGCTGACGTATTTCGTCGAGGTGCCCGAAGAGCTGGTCGACACCGGCACGTACGCCGTCGGTCCGGTCGAGTACGCCCGACCGGGGATCGAGAGCGCGTACGGCGGCGGCGTGAGCGCGAACGCCTTCACCTGGCACAAGGAGAACGGCGAGGTCGTTGAGGCGACGGTCGTCGGGGTCGACACCTCCTGACCCGGACGTTTTCAGTCCGCGGCCAGTACTCGCGTCCGATGCTCCCGCCGGTCCACCTCGTCGTCGGCTACCTCTCGTACAGCCTCTACAGCCGGTGGCGGTACGGACGGCCTCCGGTTGCTCGTCTGGCCGCGGTCGCCGTCCTCGCGAGCGCGGTCCCCGACCTGCTCGATCGGCCGCTGTACTGGCTTTCGATCACTCCCGTCGGACGGACCGTCGGCCACTCGCTGCTGTTTGCACTGCCGTTGATCGCGCTCGTCTGGCTCGTCGCGCGCCGGCGCGGTCGCCCGAGATCGGGCGTCGCGTTCGCGATCGGCTACCTCTCGCATCTCGCCAGCGACGTGCCCTGGCACCTCCTGTCGGAGGAGTACCACGAACTCGGCTTTCTCCTCTGGCCGGTCACGCACATGCCGCCGTACACGGGAACGACGACGCTCGGGGCCGTCGCTGGAATCGAGGTGACCACGCTCTGGCTCGAAGCGCTCGTCGTCGGCTGCGGGCTGGCGCTGTGGGTCGCGGACGGAGCGCCGGGAGCCGAACCGGTCCTGGCCCGACTCGACGCTCGACGGGGGTGAGCTACCCCTCCTCGTCGGGCCGTCGGGAGAGCCGGTCGAACCGCGACTGGGCGCGCTCGCGACGCTCCTCGGTCGCTTCGGGATCGACCGCCGCGCTCTCGATCTCGCCCGAGGCGAGCGTACACGAGAGGGCGCTACCTTCCTCGCACTCCTCGGGCAGCTCCTCGATCGGGAGGCGTCGCTCCTCCGTGACCGTGCCCTCGCGCTCGATGAGCACCACCGCGATCCCGTCGACGATACGGTCGACCGTCGCGGTGTAGGTGCCGTCCTCGATCATGCGATGGCCTCCGCTCTGACCGCCGTTGCGGTTGCGATCGCGCTCGCGGCCGCCTCCGGCGGTTGGAGCGTCTCGGCCGTCTCGTCCGACAGCTCCTCTTTGAGCTGTGCCGGGTCCGTCGTCGCGTCGGTCTCGGGTGTGACCGCGATCGACTCGCCGTCGAGTTCGAAGACGATCGTACCGTGGACGGCGGTCCAGTACGTTTCGATTCCCCGCTCGGCGAACGAGGCGAGGACCTCCTCGCTCGGGTGGTCGTACTGGGACTCGCGGGCGCTCGAGATCACCGCGATCTCGGGGTCGACGCGGTCGAGGAAGGCGGGCGTCGAACTGGTCGCGCTGCCGTGGTGACCAGCGTGATAGAGGTCGCTGTCGAGCTCGTCGCCGTACTCCGCCACCATGCGCTCTTCGGCGCGCGACTCGGCGTCGCCGGTCGCGAGGAAGGAGCGCTCGCCGACGCTCACCCGGAGCGCGAGGCTGTTGTCGTGCAACCGGTCGGACTCGCGTTCCGCCGGCGGATTGAGGACGGTCGCCCCGTCGGCGAACGGGATCTCGTCGCCCGACTGGGCTTCGATCAGGTCGACGTCGTGGTCCTCGATCGCGTCGAGGTACTCCTCGTAGACCCCGGAGGTGTGGGCGACGCCGGGGTCCCACACCTGACCGATCCCTTCCTTTTCGGTCTCGTAGGTCTCGATGATCGCCGCGTGCCCCCCGATGTGGTCCGCGTGCGCGTGGGTACTCACGAGGTAGTCGATCCGCTCGACGCCCTGCTCGTCGAGATACTCTATGACGTACTCGCCGTCGTCGTACCAGTTGCCGCTGTCGATCAGCATCGTCTCCTCGGGTCCGATCAGCAGGGTGGCGTCGGCCTGCCCGACGTCGATCGCGTGGATCTCGACGCTCCCGTCGACCTCGGTGCCGTCCTCCTCGGGACTCTCGTCCCCGTTCGAGCCGTCCACACCGGTAGGCACGCCGCCGACACAGCCCGCGAGGACGACGACGAGCACGATCGCGACCGCCGGGACTGCACGCCGATCCATGTTCGTCTACCTCTCTCGACGACGACGGATAACCGTTGGCATCCGCGGTGTCTCGTCGGCGACAGGAATATAACCGTCGTGCAGAGTGCCATCTATGGACGCGACCGAGATCTGGCCCAAGGACGCCGGTCCGGCAGTCGCCCGTGGGGGGATCGAGGTTCGGTCCGCCCCCTCCGACTCACACGGGCGAGACGGTCACTTCCTTCGGTCGTGCTGCGGCTCGCTGGCTCGAATCGTGTCGAGGTGCAGTTTCGTGAACTCGCCGGAGACTCGCTTTGCTCGCCGGATGAGTTCACGGAAATCCGCTCTCCCCGATTTGAACGGGGGACAAGCCGATCTACAGTCGGCTGCTCTACCAGGCTGAGCTAAGAGCGGTCAGCACCTACAGGTCGTTCGTTTTCGGACTTAAGGGTTGCTATTCGACCGACGGCAGCGACGCTCGACGAGGATCGGTAGCTCTCCGACGCGAGCCTAAAAGCTCATATACCCGGGCTGATAACGGGGTAGCAACCCGATGAGCAAGATCACGTTTCGCGCGGACGAGGACCTCGTCGCGGGCATCGAGGCGATGGACGCCTCGAAGAGCGAGGTCATGCGCGAAGCGCTCCGCGCGTACCTCCGTTCCGCTCCGGAGCCGGCCGCCCACGACGAGCGTTCGCTGGACGCGCTCGTCAGGGATCGCATCGACGAGCGGATCGACGAACGTCTTTCGACCGACGTAAACGTCACCGTGAGGGTCGAAGACGAGCGTATACGCGAACACGATGCCCCGGCGCAAACGGCGTCCGACGCCACCGACGCTACTTCGGACCACCGCTGTGAGCAGTGTGGAGAGGACCTCGAAGAGGAGCACGTTTTCTGCCCGAACTGCGGCGAGAAGACGGTCTCACCCACCTGCGACTGCGGCCTCGAACTCCGCTCGGACTGGGCGTTCTGTCCGGGCTGCGGGCGTCGGACGCCCGCCGCCGACGTTCTCGACCGATGACGTCGTACACCGGCCGGTAGTTTTAATAGTTCGGGGAAGTAGGATACGGCCATGTAAGACGTGTCTTACGCACGAGGCACCGACTCGCCACGGATGGGGCGTGTCTGGCCGCCGTGTAAGACATGATGACCGACAACCGGTCCTCGTCTTACACCAGGGGAAAACTATGGAACGTGTGACACTGCGAATTCCCGAACAACAGATAGAAGAGGTCGAACGAATGGTCGAGACGGGGCAGTTCCCCAATCGCAGCGAGGCGATCCGCGCTGCGGTCCGGGAGATGCTCGATGAACGGGGCGTGAGCCAGGACGCCCAGCGCACGGAACGATCGTGGGCGAAGGTGTAACGATGCAGGACATCGTCCGCGACGCGCTCGACAACGCCGAAGCCGAACAGGAGCGGAAACGCGAACTCGGCGACGGCGAGGAGTTCGGCGACCCCCGTATAGTGATCGTCGGCTGTGGCGGTGCCGGCAACAACACCGTCAACCGGCTGTACAACATCGGCGTCGACGGTGCCGAGACGGTGGCGATCAACACCGA
>JAWARX010000237.1:0-4365 GCA_038893155.1 Halalkalicoccus sp. | reverse complement strand
GCGCCCGTGGCACCGCCCACGTGACGAACGGCGTGGAGCTGCTCACTGGCGAGCGGGACATCTTCGGGCAGCCGTGGAACGCGGCGGCCTGGGCCGCCTCGTCCGCCCCGTGGGCGGGGGGCACCTGGCGGGGCGGGGCGTGGACGCCGGCCCCGTGCGGAGGCACGACGGGGGGGACGGGGGGGCCCGCCTGGTACGGACGCGCCCCGACGAGCTAGAGGGGCTGCTCTCGGAGGTCCGGCCGCTGCTTCCGGATCGGCTGCTCGATCGCACGACCCGGCTGCTCGATCACATCCTGAAGGAATAGCCGAGAGGGAGGGTGTTTAGTCGGTCGACCTCGCAGGGGGCGTATGGAGTATCACTCCCTCGGGTCGACCGGCACGACGGTCTCGAAGCTCTGTTTCGGCACGTGGCGCTTCGGCAAGGAAAGCGGCGGAACCGTCGAGACGGATCGCGAGGAGGCCCACGACCTCCTCGACGCCTGTGAAGAGTACGGAATCAACTTCATCGACACGGCCAACGTGTATGGCACCCCCAACGGAACGAGCGAGGAGTACATCGGCGAGTGGCTCGAAGAGCGCGACCGCGAGGAGTACGTGATCGCCTCGAAGGTCTACTTCCCCTTTGATGGGTGGGGCGAGCCGGGGCCGAACGATTCGGGGCTGGGTCGCAAACACGTCCGCGCACAGATCGAGGGCACCCTCGATCGGCTCGGAATCGACTACCTCGATCTCTACTACATTCACCGCTTCGACGAGGAGACCCCGATCGAGGAGACACTCGACACACTCGATACGCTGGTCGAGAAGGGGAAAGTGAACTACCTCGGCGCGAGTACGATGGCCGCCTGGCAGCTGACGAAGGCGCTGTGGAAGTCGGAGGTAGGGGAGTACGAGCGCTTCGAAGTAACCCAGCCGCTGTTTCACGCGGCGTATCGCGACGACGTCGCGGACTACCTCGACGTGTGTGCTGATCAGGAGCTCGCGGTCTGTCCGTACTCGCCGCTCGCTGGCGGCTTTCTCACCGGCAAGTACGAACGCGAGGGCGAGGAAGTCGTCGGCCCCGAGGGTGCGCGTGCGGACCTCGACGATCGGTTCTCCGAGTACTACGTCTCCGAACGGGGCTGGCAGGTCCTCGAGGAGATCCGCGAGGTGGCCGAGGAGGTCGACGCGACGCCAGCGCAGGTCTCGCTTCGCTGGCTCATGGATCAGGAAGCGTTCTCGTGTACGCCGATCGTCGGCGCGCGCACGACCGACCAGTTAGAGGAGAACGCCGGGGCGATCGACGTGGAGCTCTCGGCCGACCAGCGCGAGCGGATCGACGACGCGCGCTACGAGGAGGAGGGCCGCCGGTACGGCCACTGATCTCCCGACGCCCGATCCGATCGTCACCGCTCCCGGCGCTCGCGGCGTTTCCGTCGCCATCGCTCCTCGCGGTCCTCGCTTCCGTCGTCCTGGATTTCGCCCCCGCTTTCGCGCTTGAACGGCCGCCAGTACAGCAGGGAGACGGTGCCGACGAAGATCACCGTGCCGGCGACGTACGATTGGAGGCTCGCGGCGGCCGCGGCCCCGGCGCTACCGAAGGCGCCGACGAAGATCGGCGCGATCAGCGGCCAGACACACGAGAGACACGAGAACAGGCCGAATACGCCGCCGACCGCCGAGCCGGCGGCATCGAGCAGGGTGGCGTAGACGAGGTAGGTCAGCGCGACGTAGCCGACGACGAGGAACGGAACGAGCGTGAAGCGGACGAACTCGCCGTTGTAGGCGACGACCGGGCCGATTCCGGGGACGAGCATCGAGACGTCGAAGCCCCGCGGGATCTCGGGGTGGGCGACCCAGGCCATCCCGCCGAGGACGAACAGCGCCAGCAGGTAGCCCGCAGCGAGCGCGCCCGCGAGATACCGATGCGATCGCTTCCGTGGGGTGGGGTTCGTCCGGACGATCGCCCAGAGGCCGACGTTGATCCAGACGAACGGATAGACGATCGAGAAGACGCTGTCGACCTGCACCTCGGACACCCAGAGGTACAGCAACACGAGCAGGATCTCGGTGTTGACGAGCAGCCCGCCGTAGACGAGCGTCGCGGTTCGCGGCCGGAAGCGCTCGGGGAGCGGATCGAACAGGTCGTGCGTTTCGGTCATAGGACGAGCGCGTCGACGATGATCGCAAAGAGTAGCATGCCGAGGTAGGCGTTCGAGGCGTGGAACGACCGCATCGCGGCCCGCCGGGTCTGCTCGCGGTGCAGCTCGATCACCTCGCGGAGGAAGATCGCCCCGAAGAGGACGCTCGTCGCGGCGAAGAGCCAGCCGAGCGTGTCCACCGCGGCGAGGGTGCTCGCACCGAGCAGGGTCGCACCCAGGTAGAGGACGATCTGCTTGCGGGTGACCCGTTCGCCTCGCACCACCGGCATCATCGGGAAGCCGCCGCGGGCGTAGTCGTCCTTGTACGCGAGCGCGAGGTTGTAGAAGTGCGCGGGCGTCCAGCAGAAGATCACGCCCGCGAGCACGAGCGCCGGCAGGCCGATCTCGCCCGTCGCGGCGGCCCAACCGATCAGCGCGGGCAGCGCGCCGGCGGCCCCGCCGATGACCGTGTTTTGCACCGTGTTTGGCTTCAACACGATCGTGTAGATCACGCTGTAGAAGACGATCGCGGTCAAGCCCAGTAGCGCTGCGAGCGCGTTGACGAACAGGTAGAAGACCGCGAGCGATGAGAGCGCGAGGAGCGAACCGAACGCCAGGGCGTGGCTCACGGGAACGATCTCGGTCGCAAGCGGGCGGTCGGCGGTTCGTTTCATGCGCCGGTCGACGTCGCGTTCGAGCACGTGGTTGAACGTGCCGCTCGCGCCGATGGCGAGGGTTCCCGCGAAAAGGGTGGCGACGATGGTGTCGACGGTGAGCGCGGGACCGACCGCCAGCGCCATCGCCGCGGCGGCGACGAGACAGAGCAGCCACATCAGGCGGGGCTTCATCAGGCTGAAGTAGGCTCCGAGGGTCGCACGGATCCCGGTGGCCGGTCGGGGGTTCGGTGCCCGCCCGTCGGACGCCGGTTCGGGCGCGGACTCCCTCGCGAGCGACTCGTCGCGCTCGCGGGTGGGAAAGCCCTCTTCGAGCGACCACGCCAGCCCGACGAGCAGGCTCCCGAAGATGGCAGTGCCGACGAGCAGGTGGATCGCGGAGATCGCGGGCGGTGCGCCGGTCGTGGCGACGATCGCGCCGATCGCGATCTGAACGGGATAGAGTACGGCTGCAACGGCGAGCACAGCGCGCACGCGCGTCGGTTCGGTTCGCCACCCCATCAGCAAGCTCGCGAGGACGCCGAGGCCGACGAGCGCCGCGAGCAGGCGGTGCGTCCAGGCGATCGTGACGGCCGCCCCGTCGAAGGGATAGCTCCCGCCACAGGCGGGCCACGTCGAGCAGGCCGCGGCGGCGTCGGTGAGAGCCGTCGTCGCCCCCGCGATGACCAACAGATACGCCCCCATCGCGGTCGCCCCGAGCAAGGTGAGAAAACGCGAACGGTCGGTAGGCGGTTCCGGAGACACGTCTACGTGATCCTTGGAGCGAGCACACTTAGCCTCCGCGGTAGCGCCGCCTCGCCCGAAAACGCACAGATTTATGCCCGCTCTCGCAAAGCAACGGGTATGAAAGGCAGTCGGCGCGCGCTCGCGGGGGCCCTCTGCGTGGGGCTGTTTCTGTTCGCCACGGAGCCAGTCGCCGCCCAGAACTCGATCAACGATCAGCTCATCGGCGACCTGAACAACGTGCTTCTGTACGCCGCGATCCCGATTACGATCCTCGTACAGGCGATCCTCATCTACGCGGTGTTCAAGTTCCGGAACAACGACGAGCCACGTCCGACCCAGGAGAACCGCCGGCTCGAGATCACGTGGACCGTCGCGACCGCAATCGTCCTGCTGTTCGTCGGACTGGCGTCCTATCAGGTGATGGCCGATCCGTTCATCACCCACCAGCAGGGCGACGAACCCGGACCCGACGACGTCGAGATCGAGGTCGTCGCGTTCAACTACGGCTGGGACTTCGTCTACGAAAACGAGGGTATCGAATCGACCGGCGAGGCGGTGATTCCGACCGACACCGAGGTGTACTTCAACGTGACTGCGGACGCGGAGCAGAACTCGTACATACACGGCTTTCACGTCCCCGACCTCTCGTTGAAACAGGACGCGAACCCGGGCCAACACCACATGGTGAAAACGGAGGTCTACAACGAAGGCGAGTACCAGGGCTACTGCTCGAAGTACTGTGGCGTGGGTCACTCGAACATGTACTTCACCATCAACGCGGTAGACCAGGGTGAGTACGAGCAGTGGGTCGAAGAGCAGCAAGCCGGTGCGGAAGGCGAAGAG
>JAWARX010000236.1:0-4385 GCA_038893155.1 Halalkalicoccus sp. | reverse complement strand
GGCCACCTGTCTCCGGACGCGCCGATCGTCGACGTCTACGTCGACGGCGAACTGTGGTTCGAGGACGTCGAGCCGTTCGGCACCCAGACGGAGTACCTCGAGTACGTGCCGGGCACGTACACCGTGCAGTTTGCCCCCGCCGGCGAGGGGCCGGAAGCGGCGGTCCTCGAAAGCGAGGTGAGCTTCGAGGAGGGGCGGTACACGGTCGCCGCCGTCGGCGAGGTCTGTGCGGTGAGCGACGAGCCGCTCCGGATCGTCACGTTCGAGGACGACGCCGAACCGACCGAATCCGGTCACGCGCGGGTCCGGGGGATCCACGCCTCGCCGGACGCCCCCGCGGTCGATCTGACCGTCGACGGCGAGTCACTCGTCGGAAACCTCGGATTCGGCGAGGCCGAGTACGGCGAGGTATCGGTCGACGGGGAGGTCCTCGAGGTGCGCGAGTGTGCGAGCGGGAGGATCCTCGAACGGTTCGAGATCGGCCTCGAGGCGGGCCACGTCTACACCGTCTTCGTCGTCGGCTACGTCGATCCCGAGAACGCTCCCGAGAGCGCCGTCGAGAACGCGGCGCTGCGCCTCGGGATCACCGAGGACGTGGTGCCTGGCGAGGAGTGAGAGCTACATCTACGTTCCCGGACGGCGCGATACTGTAACCGACGGGAAAGAACCGCTATTCTTACCTTGCTAACCCGTGATGTGGTGACAATGGAGGCCGTTCTCTGGTACGTGCTTACCGGGACTCGGGGTGGGCCGAACCGCGTTCGGCTGCTCCGGGCGGTAGACGAGCGGCCCCGGAACGCGAACCAGCTCGCCGAGGACCTCGACCTCGATTACACGACGATCCGTCATCACCTGGACGTGCTGGTCGAAAACGGAATGGTCGAGAAAAGCGGCGGCAACTACGGCGCAGTGTACCTGACGAGCGATCGAGTCAAACACCACTGGGACACCGTCGAGACGATCATCGAACAGGTGGAGTAACTATGGACGAATTTGGGAAAGTGTATATCCGAACGCGGCAGAAAGGGGGAACGTAGATGGGTCCCTGGATAGAGCTACTGAACGCGTCTGCGGTTTCAACGCCCTCCCTCCAACCGTTAGCCACCGTGGTCACCGACCCGGCGTGGTTCGCCGTCCTTCAGGGTGAACAGCCCGAGCAATGGTCGCTCATCGCTCGCATCGTGACCGGGCTGAACGTCCTGTTGTTGCTCGGACTGGGCTACGTCTGGGGGCGCAACTACGCCGAGTTCCGCTCGAAACACACCCTCGGGCTGTTCGTCTTTGCCGGCCTGTTGCTCGCGCGTAACTGCTGGGGGCTGTACATCTACCAGTTCGATCCGATCCTCGCCGGCTGGTTCGCGAGCGAGGCGGTCCCCGACATCGCCTGGCACGCCATGCTGCTGCTCCACGTCCTCGAGTTCCTCGCGTTGGTCTTTCTGGCGTGGGTCACGTGGGACTGACTCGCCGTTTCCGATTCCTTTTTCGCGTGTAGCCGGCCGGGTTCGGCGTCTCAACGCATACCATGTCTTTCCTTGTCGGTGCAGTGTTCGGACGAATTATGGACAGAGTTCGGAAAATTCTCTTTAAGTAATACGCCGTCGGTTGAACTGCGCCAACGCGCACACAACCATGCGAGAGAACCAAGCCAGACACGACGGGATGCGGGCATTTCAGGAGGAACAACTCGAGCGAAGCGACTCGAACGAGGGGACCGGCGGGAGTTCCCGGCGACGCTTCATGGCGGCCTCGGCGCTCCTCGGAGCGGGAGCGTTCGGGCTGGGCGGGCCGGTCGGTCCGGTCGCGGCCGACGAACACGGCGACGACGAGGACGAGATGGACGACGGAAGCGAGGGAGGGATGGACGACGGGGACGAACTCGACGACATCGACATCCTGAACTTCGCGCGAACCCTCGAGTTCCTCGAAGCCCGGTTCTACCGGGAGGGGCTCGACACCATCGGCGAGAGCGGGCTTTGCAGCTCCGAGCCGCTGCGCGCGCTCGGGGGCGACCTCCAGTTCGCCGCGTTCGACGAGCTTCGTGTGATCCAGGAACACGAGGAGATCCACGCCGACGTGCTCGGCGAGACGATCGAGGACCTCGGTGGCGAGCCGATCCCCGAACCCGAGTTCGACTTCGGCACCGCGACCGAGGATCCGGTGGAGTTCCTCCAGACGGCGGCGCTGCTCGAGACGACCGGCGTCGGCGCGTACGCCGGTGCGGCCCCGCTGATCGAGAACCAGGACCTGGTCCCCCCGGCGCTCAGCATCCACTCCGTCGAGGCCCGACACACCTCGTTCCTGAACGTGCTCCTAGGCGAGAGCGGCTTCCCGGACGCCTTCGACGAGGCACTCACCGTCGACGAGGTCCTCGAACGCGCCGGTCCGTTCATCGTCGAGTAGACCCCTGCTCGTCGCCCACGGCCCTCCAGTTCTTCACGATCGATCACTTCAGGTGCATGCGGAACATTTAAGTAGCTTTCGGTGTTACACAGTGTTAGGAAGCGACGGAACCTCCGGGATTTTTCGAGGGCCACTCCCTCCGGAGCGCACTCTCGCGGTCATACGATACTACCAATGAAACAGCGAACATTCACTGACGAGTCGGTCAAGGAGGCCGAACGGGAACGTGAGGATGAACGGGAACGAAGCGAGTCGGAGCTGACCTGCCCCGAGTGTGGCGGGCGGCTCGAAACCGACACCGAACACGGCGAGACGGTCTGTGCGGACTGCGGGCTGGTCGTCGAGGAAAACGAGATCGATCGCGGGCCCGAGTGGCGCGCCTTCGACTCCTCGGAGCGCGACGAGAAGAGTCGGGTCGGGGCGCCCACCACGAACATGATGCACGATAAGGGCCTCTCGACGAACATTGGCTGGCAGAACAAGGACGCCTACGGCAACACGCTCAGCAACCGCCAGCGCCAGAAGATGCAGCGTCTTCGCACCTGGAACGAGCGATTCCGCACGCGGAACTCCAAGGAGCGCAACCTCAAGCAGGCGCTCGGCGAGATCGATCGGATGGCCTCGGCGCTGGGCCTCCCGAAGAACGTCCGCGAAACGGCGAGCGTGATCTATCGGCGGGCGCTCGAGGACGACCTCCTGCCGGGCCGCTCGATCGAGGGCGTCGCCACCGCGAGTCTCTACGCCGCGGCCCGACAGGCCGGCACGCCGCGCAGCTTAGACGAGATCGTGCAGGTCTCGCGGATCGACCGGATGGAGCTCACCCGGACGTACCGCTACGTCGTGCGCGAACTCGACCTGGAGGTCCAGCCCGCGGATCCCGAGAGCTACGTCCCGCGATTCGCCTCGGATCTGGACCTCTCGGACGAGGCCGAGCACCGCGCGCGAGAACTCCTCACGAACGCGAAGCAGGCGGGCATCCACAGCGGGAAGTCGCCCGTCGGACTGGCCGCCGCGGCGGTCTACGCCGCTGCGCTGCTGACCAACGAGAAGGTCACGCAGGCGGAGGTAAGCGAGGTCGCAAACATCAGTGAGGTCACCATCCGGAACCGGTACAAGGAGCTCCTTCAGGCGGACGACACGAACCGGACGACCGGTGCCGTCAGCGCCGAACCCGCCGACTGAT
This sequence comes from Halalkalicoccus sp., assembly GCA_038893155.1. Lineage (GTDB taxonomy): Archaea > Halobacteriota > Halobacteria > Halobacteriales > Halalkalicoccaceae > Halalkalicoccus. The sequence goes on along the minus strand of JAWARX010000236.1, from coordinate 802 downwards.
CGCCGACGAGATACTGTCGGCTGTCACTACCCGACGGTGTTCCCTCCCTCGGTGGGACGGTCGTTCCGAACGACTACGGCCGACGGTATGAGCTGTTAGGCGATAGATAACTGGGACTACGATCGCCCGCGTACAGCTCCTGTTGTCCGGATTACGTGTGCTACAGGTACTCAGGATACTAATATAACCCTGCAACTGTAACCCCTGAGTGCTCATGAAAAAGCAGGAGCTCATCCACCTTCACGGCCTGCTGGCAGAGGTTTCGAACCATTACGAGCAAAACGCGGGCACGCCCGATTTCGAGGAGTACGAATCGCTCGGGGTACGACCGACGTCGATTCACAAGTCGAAGACCGACCACAAGGCCGCTGTATTCGCTATTGCGACCGGGATCACCTCCGACATCTCGGAGCAGTCCCAGGAAACGGTCGCCGCACAGGCTGATTAGAACGCCCGACGTTCTCTCGTCGATCCGACCACCGACCAGACACGGTCTCGCGTTCGGGCGGTAATAACCGGAGAAACGGTACTGGTGATCGGAGAGTTGTCGTCGTTTCACGCTCGTTTCGACCGCCCGGTCAACGGGTTACTCGAGGAGGTCGTCGAACTCGGGGAGGACGTCCCCGTTCTCATCCGCACCGCCGTCGCTCCGTTCGGTCTCGTCGGCTTCGTCGGACTCGTCGAGTTCGTCCGATTCGTCCGCTTCCTCGCTTTGTTCCTCCGCGAGGACCTCGACCCGGAGGACGTCGAGCGGGATGTTCCGAAGCCGCTGGCCGATCTCCTTGCGGGCGATCCGAGAGGC
>JAWARX010000235.1:0-4415 GCA_038893155.1 Halalkalicoccus sp. | reverse complement strand
GGTAACGCGAGCTCACCGCCGAGGTGCTCGCGGAGAACGGCGCGGTCCTCGCGCTCCTGCGTGGGGTCTTCCCGATCTGCAGCCTCGCGCGCGACGGCGCGTACATCGGGGCGCGCTTTCTCGAACTGCTCGTCAACCGGCCCGCAAGCGAGCTGATCGAGCCGTTCGGCGACTACCACAACGTCCGACACAAACTCGTCTACGACCACCCCGGCGAGCGCGAAGCGATGCTCGAGGCCGTCGAGCGGATCGCGGCGGACACGAGCGCAGCGAAGAACGTCACCGACGGCATCCGCCTCGATTACGGCGACGGCTGGGTGCTCGCCCGCCCGAGCGGCACCGAACCCGTGGTCCGGGTGTACGCCGAGGCGAGAACGAAAGAGCGCGCCGAGGAGCTTGCCGCGCGGCTGTACGACGCCGCGGAGGCCGCCCGCGACGCTGCGTAACCGAACCCGTTCGGGCCACAAACTATACCTGCCAGACACGAGCACCGAACCGCATGGTAGACGAGACGCTCTACGAACGGCTGGGCGGCGAGGAGTCGATCGAAGCCGTGGTCACCGATTTCTACGACCGCGTGCTCGAAGACGACCGGGTCAATCACTACTTTTCGGACACCGACATGCAGCGACAGATCGCCCACCAGACGCAGTTCATCGGCTCGGTAACGGGCGGGCCGGTCGAGTACACCGGCGAGGACATGCGGACGGCCCACGAGGGGATGGGGATCACCGAGGGGGAGTTCGAGGCGATCGCGACGCATCTCGACACCACGCTCGCGGAGTACGACGTTCCGCGCGAGGACCGCGAGGCCGTCATGGCCGAGATCGGGAGCTACGAGGAGGCCATCGTCGGGGCGTAGCGTTCGAGCGCCGCTTCGAGTCGTTCGCGTTCGTCGACCGCCGCCTCCCTGTCGTCGGCGATCGCCCCGCTCGCCAGTCGCTCCCGTTCGCGCTCCCCGAGTCCTTCGCGGGCCTCGGCGGCCCGCCGGAGCCGCTCGTACTCCGGCTCGCGCGTCAGCGTTTCGACCTCCCTGAGCCGGGCGAGCGTCTCCTCGGGAGCGAAGCGCCCTACCACGCGTCGCAGTTCGCGGAGTCGATATCGGAGCTCGGCGGCGGGTCGCGGCGGCCACGCCAGTCGAAAGGGCGTCGCGTCGATCCGCTCGATCGCCGTGCGCTGGGTGGCGATCGCCCGTTTGAGCGCGTCGGCGTCCGCGACGTAGTGATCCAGCTTCGACCCCGAGTAGCCGGCGTACTCCAGCAGCTTCGGGAGGGGCTCGGTGCCGGCTTCTGCGGTCGCGATGTACTCGCGGACGTCGGCGGGGATCTCGGCCGTCTCGACGAGCGGGAACCACGCCGCGCTGTCGATCAGCGCCACCACCTCGCGGGCGCTCGCGCTTTCGAGGTAGGTCGAGAACGCCGCCTCGACCGAGTCGTTGTACCCCTCGATCGGCACGCGAAGGTCGGCGACCGGCGCATCGAGATCGACGTCCGACAGCGAGAGCAGGCGGTCGTACTCGGCAACCACCTCCTCTAGTTCCCGAATCCGGTCTTCGACCGCTCGCCGCGCTTTTTGCAACCGTTCGCGGGCCCGTTCGCGCTCTTCGAGGCGGTCGACGTCCTCGTCGACGGGCGCGAGCGCCTCGCGGGCCCGCTCGAAATCCCGCTCGTTCAGGCGACGTTTGTCGAACACCTCCTCGACGGTCTCGAAGACCTCGCGGTGGCGGCTGTCCTCCGGAAGCCCGGAGACGAGCCCGTCGAGCTGGCTCTGGAACTCGATGAACCCCTTGAAATCCCCGGTGCCGGTCGCCCGGGTCTCGTAGCGCGAGAACAGCTCCGCGACGCCCTCGCGGGCGCGTTCGAGCTCCCGGAGTTCCTCCTCGCCGATCTCGGAGACGGCCTCGCTGGCGCGCTCGTAACGCTCGTGGGCGTCGGCCAGCCGCCGGCCGGGTCGACGGTTCGGGTCGCTCATCACTCGTAGACGTCGTCGGGGTCGAAGACGCGCTCGCCGACGTTCTCGCCATCGATGGTCCGGTAGAAACACGACCGGTGGCCCGTGTGGCAGGCCCCGCCCGACTGCTCGACGAGGTACAGCAAGGTGTCGCCGTCGCAGTCGACACGGATTTCCTCGATCGCCTGGGTGTGGCCGCTCGTCGCACCCTTCTCCCAGAGCTCGTCGCGGCTCCGCGAGTAGTAGTGTGCGCGCCCGGTTTCGCGGGTCCGCTCGACCGCCTCGCGGTTCGCGTACGCGAGCATGAGCACCTCCTCGGTCTCCGCGGACTGAGCGATCACCGGGACCAATCCGTCCGGACCGAACGCGAGTTCGACGCCGCTGGTCATATTTCACCTGAATCGGCGATCGTGAATAGGTCTTCCGTGTCGATCGATTGACGGTCGAAACAGGAGCGTGGATCGGCTGGTGCGACCACGAGCACAGTTCTCATGGGTCGGCCGGGTGCGGTTCTGTCAGGGCACCACCGATCCGGGCACGCCGGATCCGACCCACACATCAGCGTATCGCCGCCACCGTTCTATAGCTACTCCTTGCTACATGTCCTACCCCGCGGGACACCTACGGCGACAGCTCGGCTGTCTCGACCTCGCGGGCTCGTTCCCTGTAGCGCTCGTAGGTCGCGCGTGCTTCCGACTCGACCGTCGGGTCGTCCCACTCGAAGCAGGCGACTAACTGACCGTCCTCGAACGCCCCGAGGAACACGTGACCGTTCGCGACCGAGAGCCCGAACGAGAGCGCCTCCGGGTAGACGTACAGCGTGAGCCCGTCGGCGGCCATCGCCGCGTCGAACTCCGAGTCGTAGTCGGTTTTCGAGGCCGATAGCGCCGCCGAATCCAACAGGAGTTCGGCGCTCGCCCCCTCGTTTAGCAGCGACTGGTGTGCCTCGTTGAACAGCGGACTCACGACCGGCGTGATCCCGAAAAATCGCGTTACGTCGATTTCTCCGATTCGGTCGGTGTAGTGACGGATCGGTGCGTGGGGATCGTTTCGCGTCGCCGTGACGACCGTCGCCCGATCGAGCACCGCGGGCGAGAGCGTCAGTCCGGCGTCGGCCAGCGCGTCGAGGCTGCCGCCGTACTCCGAGACGAGGCAAACGGTCGCGATCAACTCCTCGTAGCTCGAACGCACGAGCCGGCCGCCCACCGTACAGACGTACCCCCCCTCGACTCGGCGGACCCACCCTCGCTCCGTCAGCTCGCGGAGGTTGCGGTGGATCGCAGAGCGCGACAGCCCGAGTCGGTCGACCAGCTCGGCGGGCTGGAGCGGGTCGCCGTCGAGCGCCTCCAGAAGCGAAGCGCGATTCTGCGAACTCGCGAGAAACCGAACCCCCTCCTCCGGCGGTGCCATCGTCCGTGTGCTTCGGGCCGACCGTTATAGTTGTATCGTCATATTATACCAGGCCGACGAACCCGAGGATCGCCGCGAGTACGTCGCCGTAGGTCAGCCCGACGAGCAGCCCGGCGAGGATCGGCACGAGAAACGGGATCCCCGGCGAGACCCAGACCGTCTCGCGGGTCGTCAGAACGTCGAGCCCCGCGCGAAGCGTCTCGGGCGTCGTGCCGTAGGCCGAACCGACGTCCGCGAGGAAGGCCTCGGCACCCCAGTCGTCGTCCGATATTCGAGAACCGACGGTTCTCGAACCGCCGTCGGATCGCAGTCCTTCGGACCGTTCACCCCCATCCGCCACCGCCCCGTCGCCCGCCGGCGAGGACTCGGCGGGCAGGGAGGTCGGATCCCGGTAGCGAGCTGGGTCCTTCCGTAGCTCCGTGAGCGTCGTCTCTCGCCATCGCAGGTACATCCGCAGGGCGTCGAGGTCGAGTCCCGAGCGGGTGAATCCCGAGGGGTCTTGGAGCAGGCGACCGTGAGTCTCCTCGATCTCGCTCCAGTGGACCGGTCGGCCGACGAGCATGAGCGGGGTGAGCCGGCCGACCAGCGCGTTCTTCGTCGCGAGCCAGAGCGGGTAACACGCCCCGACGAGGACGGTATTGGCGAGGATCGTCAACGAGAACGCGCCCGTGGGCGTCTCGACCAGCGGCAGCACGTACGAACCGACCTCGTAGGTCGGGAAGGTCGGAAACAGCAGTGCGAGAACGATCAGCGCCTTCGCGTCCGCGCCGCCGAACGCGCCGAAGCGCCAGAATCCGTACGAGGCGGGGATCACGATCAGCAGGCTGATCGCCGCGCCGACGGCGAAGAAGGCCCACGTCAGCCCGCCGGCCAGATAGGAGGCGAGGCCGTCCCAGACGAACAGCACGCAGGCGAGGACAAAGAGGGGCTTCCACGTCCGGTTCGGAATCCGTCGGGTCTTCACGTCGCGGTGGGCCGCCCAGAGAAGGACCGGAACGGCGAGTAAGCGAAGCAGGTCGGGGACCGAAGCGGGCACGGTCGTAGGGGAGCAGTCG
>JAWARX010000234.1:0-4417 GCA_038893155.1 Halalkalicoccus sp. | reverse complement strand
CGCGTTCGCGGCCGCGGCCCGGGCGGCCGACCGGAACAGGACGTCGACCGACGGGCGGTGGCGCGCGACGAGGGGACCGTCCTTCACCGACACCGCGTAGCTGCCGCCCCGGCGCTCGACCATGAGGTGCCGCCCGCCCGGGGCGATCAGCCGATGCTGAATCGACGGCCCGATCGCGGGCGCTCGCCGCGCCGCAGTCGGCGTTCGCGCACACCATCCGGTCGCCCTCGGCTTTCATCATCGAACCGCACTCGTCGCAAAATTCCATGTCGCTCCTATCCTACCCAGCCAATTAAGCGCCCCGAATCGAGCTATCCCTCCCCTTCGGACTGGTAGGGCTCGCCGACGGCCTCGCGTGGCAGGACGTTGTGGACCTCGCTCTGGAGGTCGTCGACCGACTGATACGAGTCGCTTCCCGTCTCCGAGACGAGTTCGCCGAGGTTCGCCTCGCCGTCGGCCAACAGGACGGTCACGTCCTGGAGTTCGACCGCGGCGTCGTCGCGCGGAACGGGGTACGAGAGCTCCTCCAGAACGCCGTCGACCCGGCTGAGCTTCACTTCGCGTGCCATGGACACTCATACGCCGTCCGCCGTCTTATACTATTGGCCGATCAGTAGGCTGATGGCACCTGCGTCCATACGTCGGTCGTGGTGCTTTTCGAAACCGACCGACGCATTCTCGCGCTCGCGATGGCCCGGATGGCCGACGGCGTCGGCAACTCCTTTCTGATCATCGTCCTGCCGCTCTACATCGCAAGCGGGATCGTCGAGGGCCGAACGTTCGGGCTGACCGAGTCGATGATCATCGGGATCGTCCTCTCGCTGGTGGGCTTCGTCAGCAGTTTCTCCCAGCCGGTGACCGGGCGGCTCTCCGATCGCACCGGACGGCGGAAGTTCTACATCCTCTGTGGGCTCGCCGGGCTGACGAGCGCCAACCTGCTGTATCTGTTCGCCGGCTCGTACGTCTCGCTGGTCGCGGTGCGCGCCCTCCAGGGCGTCTCGATCGCCTTCATCATCCCCACGTCTGTCGCGCTGGTCAACGAACTCGCCGGGTCGGGCACCCGCGGGGGCAACATGGGCGTCTACAACACCTTTCGTCTCGTCGGCTTCGGGACGGGACCGGTCGCCGCGGGCGCGCTCGTCGCCGCCGGCCCCTACTCGCTTCTCGGGCTGACGCTCTCGGGGTTCGAGGCCACATTCTATCTGGCCGCCGGGGCCGCGGCGCTCGGCTTCCTTCTGGTGACGCTTCTGGTCCACGACCCCGCGGAGCTCGACCGTGCCGGCGAGGACCTCTCGATCGACGTCTTCGACGGCGAGGGCGGTCTGGATCCGATCTTCACCCTCGGGGTCGCCTCCCTGTTCATGGCGACCGGGATCGCGCTGTTTGCGACCCTCCAGCCCGAGGTCAATTCGAGACTGGATCAGGGCTCGACCTGGTTCGGGATCCAGTTCGCCGCGTTCATCATCGCACAGGTGTTCTTACAGGTCCCCATCGGCCGGGGAAGCGACCGCTGGGGGCGAAAACCGTTCATCCTCGCGGGGCTCGTGTTGCTCGCGCCCTCGACCCTGCTTCAGGGGATCGTCCTCGATTCGTGGCTCATGCTTCTGGTGAGGTTCGCCCAGGGGGTCGCCGGGGCGATGGTCTTCGCGCCCGCGCTCGCGCTCGCGGGCGATCTGGCGACGGACGGGGATTCGGGCACGAAACTCTCGGTGCTGACGATGGCCTTCGGGCTGGGGATCGCCGTCGGCCTGCTGGCCGCCGGCTTTCTCGTCGAACTGGGCTTCGTCGTGCCCTTCGCGGTCGGGGCGGCGCTGGCGGTCGTCGGGCTCGGACTCGTCTACACGCAGGTCGAAGAGACCGTCGGGGGCGAGGCGTCCCGGGCCGGTGCCCCTGCGGCTCAGGACTGAACGGGGTTGGTCGGTTCGTCGCCCGCCAGCACCGCGAGCGCGTCACGGGTGACCGTCTCGCGAAGCGCCGCGATCGACTCCTCGGAGTACCACGCGACGTGGGGCGTCAGAACCACCTCCTCGCGGTCGAACAGCGGTGACTCATCGGGCGGCTCCTCGGCCATGACGTCGATCCCCGCGCCGGCGATCTCGCCGGCCGCCAGCGCCGCCGAGAGCGCTGCGGTGTCGACGAGCTCGCCGCGGGCGGTGTTGATCAACACCGCGTCCTCGCGCATCGTGGCGAACGCCTCCCGGCCGAGCAGCCCGCGGGTCTCGTCGGTCAGGGGGGCGTGGACCGAGACGACCCGCGAACGTTCGAGCAGTTCGCGCAGGCCGACGCCCTCGACGCCGGCCGCCGCGAGGGCCGCTTGCGAACGGTAGGGATCGTACGCGAGGTACTCGAAGTCGAACCCCGCCGCCTTCGCGACGAAGCGCTCGGGGATCGACCCGAAGCCGACGAAGCCGACGGTCGCGCCCTGCAGCCGGTGGATCGGTCGTCCGGCGGTCCAGTCCCACGCGCCGCGTTTCACGTCCGCGTCGAACCGGGCGGTCTCGCGGACGCACGACAGACAGAGCGCGAGCGTGTGTTCCGCGACCTCGTCCTGACAGTAATCGGGAACGTTCACGACGGGGACGCCGTGATCGGTGGCGGCCTCGAGGTCGACCGCGTCGACGCCGATGCCGTACCGCCCGACGACGGCGAGATCCAGCGCCTCGAAGACAGCGCGCGTGATCGGCGCGTACTGGACGAGCAGGGCGTCCGCGCCGACCTCGTCCGCCAGCCGGCGTTCGGGCTCCAGATCGGGGAAGTCGGCGTCGGTGACGAGGATCGTGTCGGTCATTCGAACTCCGGATCGCGTTTCTCGACGAACGCCTCCATTCCCTCGCGCTGGTCGCGGGTGCCAAAGAGCCCGCTCCAGAGCCGTTGTTCGTACGAGAGTCCCGCCGACTGCGGTCCCTCGTGGACTTGATTGAGCGCCTCTTTGGCGGCCGCGAGCGCGAATCGAGGCTTCTCGGCCAGCTGTCGGGCCATCTCGTCGACCACGGAGTCGAACTCCGCTTGGGGGACGACCTCGCCGACCAGCCCGATCTCGGCCGCCGACTCGGCGTCGAGGCGCTCGCCCAGGAACACCATCCGGCGGGCGGCGGCGTCCCCGACCAGCCTGGAGAGTCGCTGGGTGCCGCCCCAGCCGGGGACGATCCCCAGGTCGATCTCGGTCTGGCCGAGCACGGCGTTCTCGCTCGCGACCCGCAGGTCGCAGGCGAGCGCGAGTTCACAGCCCCCGCCGAAGGCGTACCCGTTGACGGCGGCGATCGCCGGTGCGGAGTGGGTCGCGATCCGGTCGCAGATCCGGTGGCCCAGTTCGGCGTACTCCATCGCCTCCGCGACCGAGAGCTCTTTCATGTACGCGATGTCCGCCCCGGCGACGAAGGCGTCCTCGCCCGCGCCCGTCAGCACGAGCACGCGCGCGTCATCGGTCTCGTCGAGGGCGCGATCGAGCGCTTCGAGCGTTTCGACGTTGAGCGCGTTCAGGCTGTCCGGTCGGTCGACCGTGATCGTGGCGATGCCGTTCTCTCGGGTGATCGTGACCGTCTCTGGCATGGGCTCGATGAGGAGCCCCGAGGTCCTAAGCGTTCGGCCACCGGAGAACGAACGAATAACGTATCACCTCCGCGTATCGTCGAGCGATGACCCTCTCGGAGGAGGCAAAAGAGCGCCTCGCGGACGTCGTCTCGCTCCAGCCGACCAAGAACGCCGAACTCGCCGAGCGGTGGGGGATGGAAAGCGGCAGCGAAGTTCACCAGTACCTCGAAAACGAACTCTCCGAGTACTACTACCGCGACGAGAACAGCCTCATTCGAGCCACGCCCGAGGCCGCGGCCGTCGTCGACGTCGAGCCGGGAATCGAGGGAGGCGAGGACGGAACGGTCATCCGCGTACCCGAACTCCAGGGGCAGGTCTTCGAAGTGCTGGCCGGCCCCGACGAGCGCTCCCAGAGCGTGGTGTCGGTGCTTCAGGACCTTCGCACCGAATTCGACGTCGACCCCGAGGTCGGCGACGTCCGCTCCGCGCTCCAGAGCCTCAAGCGAAAGGGGATCGTCGAGGTCGAGTACCGAACCGTCCCCACCTTCCGAAAGACGGCCCCCCGTGAGGACGTTACCGTCGAGACCCTCTCGGAATCGTCCCCATAGCCACTGAGCGCGCCCGTTCTCGCCGCCGTTCGAGCAGCTTTCTGACTCCCTTGCCCGGTCCGCCCTCGATCGGCCAGCCCATCGTCCGCCACGCGGGCGGTTCGGGCGCAAAGTCGGGACACGAACCCGAACACTCGACGGCGGTCTGCTCGCGGCATTTCGCTTCGCAGTAGGGAACGAGCGCGTCTGCGACTATTCGTCCCTCGAAATGCCGACAGTCGGGGCGCATGGTGTCGATATAGGAGCGCCAGCCACGTTCGTAGGCACGTTCGGCGAGT
>JAWARX010000233.1:0-4418 GCA_038893155.1 Halalkalicoccus sp. | reverse complement strand
CGCTGTCGGGCGACGGCTTTTGTCCCTCCACGCCGACCTCCCGGTATGAACCGGCTGGCCCGGAGCATGCGAAACACGAACGGGTGCGACGAGACGAACGGACGAAAGAGGGCGCCGTGATCGGGATTCCCATGCGTCGCGGACGGTGGGCCGACCACCCCTACGTCGCCGTCGGCGACGGACCCCGAACGCTTCTGGTGATCCCCGGCCTCAACGACCCGCTCTGTCGGGTCACGGATCGCCTGTGGTTCAGCCTGCTCGTCGCCACCTACTGCGACCGCTATACGGGACGGCACACCGTCGCGATGGTGAGCCGTCCGCCCGGCATCGAGGAAGAGGCGACGACGCGCGATCTGTCCGCGGGCTACGCGGACGTGCTCGACGAGACCGGTCCCGCCGACGTGATGGGCCTCTCGATGGGCGGATTTTTAGTCCAGCACCTGGCCGCCGACCGCCCCGATCTGGTCGAGCACGCGATCTTCGGGCTCGCGGGTGCGCGCCTGAGCGAGGGCGGCCGCGAGGTCGTCGAGCGGTGGATCGAGCACGCGAAAGCCGACGAGTGGCGACCGATCTGTGTCGAGGCCGCCGAAGCCGTCGCGGGCGGGCTGCGGGGTCCGGTCGTCCGTGGCGCGGCCGACCTGTACGGTCGTTTCGGTACTCCCTCGTCCGTCGACCGCCGCGATTTCCTCGTCTCCGCGACGGCCTGTCTCGACCACGACGCGACGCCCCGACTCGGCGAGATCGCGGTCCCCACGCTCGTGATCGGCGCCAGCGAGGACCCGTTTTTCTCCCCGAATCAGTACCGCGAAACCGCCGCCGAGATCCCCGACGGCAGCTTGTTCGAGATCGACGGGGTGGGCCACGAGGCGGTTCTCGATCGCCGCCGCGAGTTCGACGGCGCGATCGGCGAGTTCCTCCGGGACTGATCCGAAGCGATCCATCGGCGGACTCACCTCTATTTAGTTATATCGAATAACAATATAAAGAAATTTATCTGGTTAATCGCACCGTGATTTATGGTCGAGCAACGAGCAAAACGCGGCGGTGTCGGTCGGCGGGGGTTTCTCGGGCTGGTCGGCGCGGCGATCGGATCCCTCGGCGTATCCCAAAGTGCGCTTTCGCAGGCACGACCGGCAACAGAGACGGAACTCGACGCGCTGTCGTTTTACTCTACGGCGAGCCAGATCGCTCCCGATGGCGAAAGCGAACTCACCGACGAGGGCGCTGTCGTGGTCTGGGCCGAATCCACGGCCTACAACTTCGAGACGACCGACGATGGGCCGACAACAGTCGTCTACGAAGACAACGACATCCCCCTCGTCTCCGAGGACGGCCGGGTCGTCGGGATCGGCACGGTCGATTTCATCAGCGACGGTCAGGGTGGATTCGACCTCGACAACGAGGAGCTCGCCCTCAACCTCTTCGACGCGAAGATGGGGGGTTCTGGAACCGTGTTGTGGGACGAAGGCCACGACCAGTTCTTCGAACTCGGTCTGGAGTACTACGATTCGTTTCGCCAGTACGCGGGCGACGCCGGCTACGATCTCCGAGCGACGACCGACCTGCTCGGGGGTTCGGCCCTCAGGCTCCCTTCGACGGCGAGTCAGGTCGCGTCCGACGGCGGCGCGTTGACCGACAGCTCACGCGTCGTCGTCTGGGCCGAGCGGACGGCCGAAAACGTCGATAACGCGGGCGATTCGGCGTCGTATCTCTACGGCGAGAACGAAGCGATCCCGGTCGTCTCCCGAGAGGGGGACGTCGTCGGCTTCGGGACGCCCGAGCTGATCGAGGACGGCGATCTGACCGACGCGAACGAGCAGTTCCTCGTGAATCTGCTTTCCGACACCGTTGGCGATTCGGGCGTCCTCCTGTGGGACGACGCCCACGGCACGTTCTATGACTCCTCGAAATTCGGGGAGTTCGCCGACGCGGTCGAGAAAGCGGGCTACGAGTTCGAACCCACGGCCGAACTGCTCGGAAGCGGGGACCGACGCGTGCTATCGGCCGATCCCCCGACGCCGGGGGACGAGTCGGTACACACGTGGGAGCTCACCGGCGTCGAGTTCGGCGAGTCCGGGGCCGACGGCGACGAGGTCGAGGAGATCACCGTCGAATACGGAGACGCGAGCCTGACCGGCCTCGATCAGGACGACGTGACGGTGACGATGACGCGAACCCTTTCCGGAGGGACTGACACGAGCGAGATCAGCGTCAATCGAGGCGAGTACGCCGGGTCAGCGGCGACGTTCGACCTCTCGGGACGAGCCCGGACCGACGTCGCCGGACCGGTCGTCGTCGAAATCGACGGCGTCGAGAACCCCGAGGCGAGCGAGACGGCAACGATCGCCCTCGCGGGTGACGCGGAGACGGTCGAGATCGAAGCCGAGCTAGCCGTCGGCGACGACGCACACGACGATAAAGAGGGTGGCGAGATCGCCGGTGATGTACTGTGCGTTCCTTCGCCGGCCGAAGCGTACACCGACGAGGAACTCGCTGCCGTCTCGGCGTTCGTCGAGAACGGGGGTGTGCTCTTTCTGTTCGACGAATCCGAGTTCGCGAACGAGGAAACGGCCAACCTGAACGCCATCGCCGACGGTCTCGACCTCGGATTCCGGTTCAACGCCGATCAGGTCGAAGACGGCGAGAACAACGCGGGCGTCGAGTTCGTTCCGACGACCACGAACTTCAACGACGCGTTCGGCGTGTTCGACGGCCTCGACGCAGACGGTCTGGACGACGCCGACGGGCTCGTCGTTCCCTCGCCCACCGACTCGTTCACCGACGCCGAACTCGACGCGCTCTCGGGGTTCGTCGATTCGGGCGGCGCGCTCTTTTTGCTCGATCAATCGGACTTCGGCGGACCGGGCAACGACCGGACGGGCTTCGACGAGACCGAGAACCTGAACGAGATCGCTGACCGCCTCGATCTCGCGTTCCGATTCAACGCCGATCAGGTCAACGACGGCGACGGCGAGTTCGATATCACCACCACCAACTTCAACACCCACTTCGGGTACTTCGAGGGGCGCGAAGCCTCGATCGGGATCGATTTCGATTCGGAGGGGGAGTACTTCGGCCGGGTCGTGAGGGTGTTCGACGCCGACACGTTCGAAGTAGCGTTCGACAGCGAGTACGATTATCGCGAGGTGGTCCGCCATCTCGGGATCGACACCGCCGAAACCGGCGGGGCCGAAAACGATCCCGAGGAGTGGTTCGGCATCGACGACCTCGACCACCTCGACACGTGGGGCAGGGAGGCGACCGACTTCGCGCTCGATCTGATGGCACCCGGTGCGGAGGCCGGCGAGGCCGACGTCGAGGGTCGTCGAGTCCGGATGACCTTCGACGAGGTCGAACCCCTACGCGGGAACTTCGGCCGCCTGTTGATGTACATGGAGTACGATCCCGACCGGTTCGACGCTGGTCCCGACGGGAACTACGCCGTCGATTACAACCTTCAGACGGTCGAAGAGGGCTACGCGCGGGTCTACTCCTCCGGCTTCGCGCGCCATGACGAGTTCGCAGCCGCGGAGGAGGTCGCGCTCGCCGATGGCACGGGCGTCTGGTCCGCCGCCGACTTCGATTCGCTCCCGGCGATCAGAAACGACCCCGTCGAGGAGGTGTTCGTCCCGCGAGCCTCCAGCGTGACGACGCGGTCCGGATCGCTTCCAGCCGAGCGCGCTCCAGTTCTCGCGAGCGGGACGGCCCGACAGGAGCCGCTCGGCGACGGCGGGTTCGACGCGTACGACGACGTCCCGCTCGTCGGCGTCGACGAGGAACGCAGGGTGGGGATGGTCGGCGGGATCGCGATCCACGAGCAATACGAGGAGGCGGAGGGCTTTCCCGAGGACACGAGTGGATTCGGGAACTTCCCGCTGCTTACGAACCTCGCGCGCTACCTCTCTACGAACGACGGCGACGTGCTGATCGAGGGCGGTCACGCGCAGTTCGACGCCCCCGGTTCGATCTCGCTCGAACGCGCACAGTACTACCTCCGGTTCGTCGAGGGCGTCGGGAGTCGCCTGCGTCAGTTCAACGACGTGGTGGACACGCTGCCCGAACAGGACGAGCCGACGGCCGTGTTCCTCACCGCACCCGGACGCGCCTACACGGACGCGGAGCTCACAGCGCTCCGGGAGTACCGCGATTCGGGCGGCGCGATCGTCCTGCTGGGGAGCACGGAGGCGACCGCCGAGGGCCGCTCGAACCTCGATGCCGTTGCGGCGGGTCTGGGTTCGGACCTGCGCCTGAACGGCGATCGGATCGTCGACGCCGAGTCGAACCTCGTCGCCGACCCCGAGTTACCGACGACGAGCGCGTTCGACCGCACGTTCCCGCTGTTCGCGCCGGTCGGCGAGGCGTCGCCGACTCCCGACCTGGTCGTCGAGAGCGAGCGCCACGACGCGATCGCCGTCGGC
>JAWARX010000232.1:0-4446 GCA_038893155.1 Halalkalicoccus sp. | reverse complement strand
CGGATCCCGGGCAGGTCAACGAGCTGCTTCGCGAGCGGTTGGGATAGTCGTCTCGCACGCGCATTTCGCTTTCAACTCCGGTGGGATACGTGAGTGGAGACGGCGATCGGCTCGTTTCGCGCGGGTGGAACCGACGAAGCTGTCGCTCGATTTTCCCGTTCCGAGGTTCGTTTCCACTCGAACCGATCTACAACAGCGCGAGTGCGGCGTCGAAGGCGACCTGCGCGTAGATCATGCAGGCTTCGCCTACCGGTTCGATAATCTCGAGTTCGGTCGTGGTCGTCTCGGCGTCTTCGAATGCCATCGCTTTACTCACGAGTTCGCGGGCGCTAATACGTTTCGGCCCACCGACCGCGACAAAGCGGGTAGATCACCGAAATACCGGGGTAAACCACTATGTCGATCCGGACCGAACTCGGAGGTGGTATGTCAGACAAGACATCGGAGGAGCAGGAACTCTCGCGCAACGAGGTCGCCGATCACTTGCAGGCGCTCGCTCGAGAGATCCGCGGGGAGGGGCCGGCGGACGTCGCGGTGGGCAACAAGAGCGTCGCGCTCGCGCCCGCGTCGGTCATCGAGTACGACATCACCGTCGAGGAGCGCTCGCCGATGCTCGGTGGCGAGCGCGAGACGATCACCGTCACGCTCGACTGGGAGGTCGAGAAATCGGATTAGGGGTTCCGGCCGGCGAGCACGACGTTGACGACGACGCCCACGAGCAGGACGAGCGCACCGAAGTACAGCCACAGCAAAAACAGCAACGCCCCGCCGATCACCCCGAAGACCGCGGCGAGGTTCGTCACCGAGACGTAGAGCTGAAACAGCGACTGCAACAGCGTCCACCCGAGCGCCGCGACGAGCGCGCCCGGCAACGCTTCGCGGGCGCTCACGTCGACGTCCGGAAAGACGTAGTACAGCGGGAAGAACGCGACCAGCAGGCCGCAGACGAGCAACAGCGTATCGACGATACCCGAGAACCGGAAGTCCGGAAACAGCGTGAACGCACCCACGGTGAGGACCGCGGCGATCAGCACGAAGACGAACGCGGCGAGGACGATCAGCCCGTCGCGAACGCGCTCTTCGATCGCGACCTCCGTCGTTCGCGTCCCGTAGAGCTGGGCGAAGGCGATGTCGATACCGAGGAACATCCGGAAGGCCGCCCACGAGAGCACCAGGAGGCCGATCAGCGAGCTGCCGACCCAGCCCGCCGCGTCCGTGATCGCGGTCGCGAGCAGGTCCTCGCCCGCCGGGCTGAGATAGAGCCGCGTCAGCGCGAGGATGTAGCTCGCGACCGTCTCGCCCGCCAGCAGCGAGGCCGCGATGACCGCGAGCAACAGGAGCGGAAGAAGCGAGACGAACGCGTAGAAGGCGAGGCTCCCGGCGAGAAACGGGAGGTTCTGTCGGCGGATCTCGCGTACGATCTCCTTTCCCGTCGCGACTCCCCCGTCCATCGTCGCCCCTTGTCGACCGCATCTCAACAGCGTTCCGGTTTCGCGGTCAGTGACACGATTTTCGTACACGATAGTCGGGTACGGACCGTGCTGTTGGGCGCCCGTCGCGGATCGTTCCTCGCGTTCCCGCTCGTGACCACCGCCGCGGGGATCGGCCCCCGCGATCGCCATCCGCATCGGTTTTCGAGCTACTGTTCTCGCTGCTTCCGGGCGGTCTCGCGCCCTCGGGAGGACAGCCGGGGTCGACGCGAAACGCTTAGGCCGCGTCTCGGCCTACCGAGGGCAAGCCGTGGATCTGATCATCACCGAGAAGGACAACGCCGCCCGCCGGATCGCCGCCATCCTCAGCGGCGAGACCGCCGAGGTCGAGCGGAAAAACGGCGTCAACGTCTATCGCTGGGGCGGGAAACGCTGTATCGGCCTGTCGGGCCACGTCGTCGCGGTCGACTTCCCCGCCGAGTACGCAGACTGGCGAGACGTCGAACCCGTCGAGCTGATCGGCGCCGAGGTCGAGAAGACGCCCACGCAGGAGAACATCGTTCGCACCGTCCGTCTGTTCGCACGGGACGCAAACCGCGTGACGATCGCGACCGACTACGACCGGGAGGGCGAGCTCATCGGCAAGGAGGCCTACGAGATCGTCCGCGAGGTCAGCGACGCCGAAATCGACCGCGTGCGATTCTCCTCGATCACCGAAGGCGAGGTCAAAAAGGCGTTCGACGAGCCCGACGAGATCGACTTCGATCTCGCCGCCGCGGGCGAGGCCCGCCAGATCATCGACCTCGTCTGGGGCGCGGCGCTCACCCGGTTCCTCTCGCTTTCGGCCCGCCAACTGGGCGACGACTTCATCTCGGTGGGCCGGGTCCAGACCCCCACCCTCAAGCTGATCGTGGATCGCGAACGCGAGATCGAGGCGTTCGACCCCGAGGCCTACTGGGAGCTCTTCGCGGATCTCGCGAAAAACGGGGAGCGATTCGACACCCAGTACTACTATCTCGACGAGGAGGAAAACGAGGCCGAGCGCGTCTGGGACGAAGAACGCGCGCAAGCGGTCTACGGGGACCTCCGCGAAGCCAGCGAGGCGCGCGTCGAATCGGTCTCCCGGCGGACGCGCACGGACGACCCGCCCGCGCCGTTCAACACTACTCAATTTATCCGCGCGGCGAGCTCGATCGGCTACTCCGCAAAACGGGCGATGAGCATCGCAGAAGACCTCTACACCGCGGGCTACATCACCTATCCTCGGACCGACAACACGGTGTATCCCGAGGATCTCGATCCCCGGGAGCTACTCGGTGCGTTCACCGGGAACCGCACCTTCGACGAGGACGCGAAAACCCTGCTCGAACGCGACGAGCTCTCGCCCACCGAGGGCGACGAGGAGACGACCGACCACCCGCCGATTCACCCGACAGAAGAGCTGCCCACGAGAGGCGAACTCTCGGATGCGGAGTGGGAGGTCTACGAGCTCGTCGTCAGGCGATTCTTCGCGACCGTCGCCGACTCGGCACGCTGGGAACACCTCAAGGTCGTTCTCGAGGTGGGCGACCACCGACTGAAAGCCAACGGCAAACGGCTCGTCGAGCCGGGCTACCACGCCGTCTACCCCTACTTCAGCACGAACGAGAACTTCGTCCCCGCCGTCGAGGAAGGTGAGACCCTCGCGCTCACCGAGGTGCGCATCGAGGACAAGGAGACCCAACCCCCGAGGAGGTACGGCCAGTCCCGGCTGATCGAGACGATGGAAGAGATGGGGATCGGGACCAAGTCCACGAGACACAACACGGTTGAGAAACTGTACGACCGGGGTTACATCGAGAACGACCCGCCACGGCCCACCAAACTGGCGACGGCGGTCGTCGAGGCCGGCGAGGAGTACGCAGACCGGGTGGTCAGCGAGGCGATGACCGCCCAGCTGGAGGAGGACATGGCGGCGATCGCGAGCGGCGAGAAGGATCTGGACGAAGTGGCCGGCGAGTCCCGCGAGATGCTCGAACGGGTGTTCGACGACCTGATGGAATCGCGCGAGGAGATCGGCGAGCACCTCCAGAAGTCGCTGAAGGCCGACAAAACTCTCGGGCCGTGTCCCGACTGCGGTTCGGACCTCCTGGTCCGCCGGTCCCGGCGGGGATCGTACTTCGTCGGCTGTGACGGCTACCCCGATTGTGAGTACACCCTGCCGCTTCCGAACACCGGCAAGCCGCTCATTCTGGACGAGAGCTGTGAGGACCACGACCTGCGCCACGTGAAGATGCTCGCGGGCCGGGGCACGTTCGTCCACGGCTGTCCCCAGTGCAAGGCCGACGAGGCCGACGCCGAGGAGGACCGCGTGATCGGCGAGTGTCCCGAGTGCGGAGACGAACATGGGGGCGAGTTGGCGATCAAGCAACTACGGAACGGCTCACGGCTCGTGGGCTGTACGCGCTACCCCGAGTGTGAGTACTCGCTACCCTTGCCCCGGCGAGGAGAGATCGAGATCACCGACGAGCGCTGTGCGGAACACGGCTTGCCCGAGCTGCTGGTACACTCGGGCGACGAGCCGTGGGAGCTTGGCTGTCCGATCTGTAACTACCGGGCGTACCAGGAGCGGGAGAACGAGTCGGGGACCGACCTCGAATCGATCGACGGCGTCGGCACGAAGACGGCCGAAAAACTGGCGGCGGCGGGCGTCGAGAGCGTGAGCGATCTCCGGGACGCCGAGGCCGAGTCGGTCGCAAGCGAAGTGGAGGGTGTCAGCGCGGATCGCGTGCGAAAGTGGCAGGCGAAAGCCGGCTGAGCGGGCTGTCACTCCCCCGTTTCGGTTCGCGGGTCGAACTCGTACTCCCGCAGGGTGTCGGGATCGATCTCGTCGAGTACGCGCTCGTGGGTCGCTTCGAGCACGATCCGTGGTGCGTAGCCCGCCTCCCGGGCCTCGATCCAGCGGGGCAGACAGAGACACCAGCGGTCGCCGTCTTCGAGGCCCGGAAAGTCCATCTCGGGTCGGGGCGTCACCAGA
>JAWARX010000231.1:0-4446 GCA_038893155.1 Halalkalicoccus sp. | reverse complement strand
CGGTAAATACCCCTTCGTTGATAGCGTATATACGTAATATATCCCCATATGAGAGTGAGTGACACAGTAGACGTCGGTCGCCGCGGCGGAAACTCCGCGGTAGCCCGGGTCGAACGGCCCCGAAAAGGCGAGCCTTAAGTGGCTCGATAGGGTAGGGACCGGTACTATGGGAAACGGCAAGTACGCGGCGCGCAAGCTAAAGCGTGACCGCCAGAACCACCGGTGGTCGGACTCGGAGTACGCCCGCCGGGAGCGCGGTCTCCGAAAGAAATCCGACCCCCTCGAGGGCGCACCCCAGGGCCGCGGGATCGTCCTCGAGAAGGTCGGCATCGAGGCGAAACAGCCCAACTCGGCGATCCGAAAGTGTGTTCGGGTCCAGCTGATCAAAAACGGCAAGCAGGTCACCGCGTTCTGTCCCGGCGACGGCGCGATCTCGTTCATCGACGAGCACGACGAGGTGACCATCGCAGGGATCGGCGGCGCGAAGGGGCGCGCGATGGGCGACCTCTCGGGCGTGAACTACAAAGTCGAGAAAGTAAACGGCGTGAGCCTGCTCGAACTCGTCCGCGGAAACGCGGAGAAACCGGTGCGATAATGTCCGAAGCAGAAGCCCCCGAGCCGGAGAAACCCGCCGGCTCCGACGAGGCCGACACCGACGCGCTGCTGTTTGGCCGCTGGGAGATCGGCGAGATCGAGTACGCCGATCCGAGCACCAAGCGCTACATCACGGTGACGCCTATCGCCCACACCATGGGGAGACACGCGGGCAAGCAGTTCCAGAAAAGCGAGGTCAGCATCGTCGAGCGGCTGGTCAACCGCCTGATGCAGACCGAAGAGAACACCGGCAAGAAACAGCAGGCGCTCGGAATCGTCCGGGACGCCTTCGAGATCGTCCACGACCGAACCGAGGAGAACCCGGTGCAGGTGCTCGTGCGCGCGGTCGAGAACGCCGGTCCCCGAGAGGAGACCGTCCGCCTGAAGTACGGCGGGATCTCGGTCCCCAAAGCGGTCGACGTCGGCCCACAGCGCCGCGTCGACCAGTCGCTCAAGTTCCTGGCCGAGGGCACCTACAACGCCTCCTTTAAGACCGCGACGGACGCGAGCGAGGCACTCGCCCAGCAGCTGATCGGTGCGGCCGACTACGACGTCCAGACGTACGCGATCAACCAGAAAGAGGAAAAAGAGCGCGTCGCCGCCGCCGCCCGCTGACGCCGTTCTCGCGTTTTGCGTTCTCTCGTCTCTCGCCTACAGCTCCGCGGCCAGTTCGCGGGTCGCCGTTCTGACGGCCTCGTCGCTCGATTTTTCGGGACTCCAGCCCAGTGCAGCGAGCTTCTCGATCGAGAGGCGCATTCTGGGGATGTCGCCGGTCCAGCCGCGTTCACCCCCGGTAAACTCGTAGTCGGGATTCAAGCCCAGTTCTTCGCTGACGATGTCCGCGATCCGCGTCACCGAGGTCGTGGTGCGCGTCCCGATGTTGTAGGTGTTCAACGGTTCGTCCGTGGTTTCGATGACGTGTTCCATCGCGTCGAGACAGTCGGTGATGTGCATGTAGGACTTCTCCTGGCGGCCGTCCCCGAGGATTTCGAGGTGCTCGGAATCCGCACGGAGCTTCTCGATGAAGTCGGGGACGACCGCGCCGCGGAGCCGTGAGCCGACGATGTTCGCGAACCGGACGTTCCAGACCGTCATGCCGTGGGTGTGGGCGTACACGGACAGGAGGTGCTCGTCGGCGAGTTTCGCCGCGCCGTAGACGCTGATGGGTTCGAGCGGGGCGTAGTCCTCCGGCGTCGGAGAGGGGGCCTCGCCGTAGACGGTCGAAGAGGAGGTGAACGCGAAGCGATCCACCCCGACCTCGCGGGCGCGTTCGAGGAGGTTGTAGGTCATTGCGGTGTTGTCCTCGAACTGTTTTCGAGGGGCGTCCGTGTCGACGAGCTTCGAGGCCGCGAGGTGGATCACGCAGTCGACCTCGGCGGTGAGGACGCGCTCGCACTCGCGGGGATCGGTGAGATCGCACTCGACGAACGTCGCGCCGTCAGGGACCCACTCGCGACGGCCGGAAGAGAGGTCGTCGGCGACGATGACGTCGTTGTCGTCGAGCAGTCGCTCGGCGAGATGTGAGCCGATGGTTCCCGCACCGCCAGTGACGAGTAACTGTGCGTCCGTAAGTTCCATACGAGTCCCACAGCGGCACGTGTCATTGTCCTTGCGGATCGACCACCGGAGTAAGGAGACTACGCGACTACCCGGAAGACCATCGCGCCGTCGTTCTCGTAGACGAGTTCGTAGCGTTCGTGTTCGATCATCGACCCGCGCATCTCCTCGTTCTGTCTGAGTTCGCGCCCGCCGAGCGTGTAGCGCTCGTTGGGGACGTAGACGTAGTCGGCCTCGACCTCGTTTTCGTCGAGGAGACGCTCGACGCAGGCTGCGTCGTCACACTCCGTCAGGTCGGCGTGGAGCGCTATGTGATGTGCGTACAGCTCGGGCGTGGTCCACTCGACGCCCCACGGACCGATCAGGCTCGTTCGTTCCGCGACGTAGGGGAACCACTCCGCGCCGTCGCCCAGCACGGCGAACCGTGCGTCCTCGGGCGTCTCGCTCGCGACCCACTCCATCGCCTCGATGTCGTGATCGTCGACGTACGAGGACATACTGTTTCGCTCCTCGCCGGGCGGATCACCGGTGACGTACAGCGCGCCGAACCACGTCGTCGTCAGGAGCAACGCGACGAGCGCGACGGCGGTAACGGTCTCGCGGCCCGTCCGGTCGCCCCGTCCGGCGGCGACCTCCGCGAGCCACGGGACGACCCCGCCGGCGACGACCGCCGCGATGAGCATCGCGCCCGGAACGAACGCGAAGCGCTGCTGGGTCACGACGATCGCCGTCAGGGCGAACCAGACGGGCAGCACGTACCGGCGTTTCGAGAGCAGGTAGATCCCACCGGCGAGGACGAGAAAGCCGATGAGCAGCTCGGAGGGATAGCTCGAGTTGTGAAAGAGAGCGACCGACGCGAGCGCCTCCTCGAACGTGGTCTCGAAGAGACCGCCGTGGGTATCGGAGGCGTTCGCGATCGTCTCGAACCCGTGGACGAGCCCGACGTGGAGCCACCAGAACGCGCCGACGAGCGCCCCGCCGGCGGCCACGCCCGCGCCGTAGAGCAGGCCCCGGACGGTTCGCGAAAAGGCGGCGAACAAGAAGAGATACGAGAGACCGAAGTACGCCATGTAGACGGGGTGGGTGAGCATCGTCAGGCCGTACAGCAGCGCGCCGGGCAGGACCCAGCGCCGGTCCTCGGTCCTGAACAGCCGCACCCCGACGTACAGCCCCACGAGCACGAACAGGAAGGCGAGGCTCCGAACGGTGCCGCCGCCGGAGATGTGCCAGCGGACGACCTGCGGGACGACTGCGATGATGACGGTCGCGAAGCCGGCCTGTCGAGTAGGGAGGAACTCGCGGGCGAGATAGAAGTACGGGATCAGCGCGAGGACGGCCGCGACGCCCGGAAGCAAGCGGATGAGCTGGTAGGGGTCGACGCCGAGATCGATCAGCACGGCCATCACGTAGAACATGAGCGGCGGGTACGCGAAGGGGATCCCACCCTCGGTGTAGTGGGGGACGACCGCCGGGCGGCGGTAGTCGTGTTCGATCAACAGCTCCGCCATGTGGGGAAACAGCGCCGTCGCGTAGGCGGGGTAGGGATGGGTCAGATAGTAGCTCGCGACGACGACGCTGCCCGCGAGCAGCGAGACGACGAGCCAGAGACGCTCGTCGTCGAGCAGTCCCGAAAGCGAAATCTCCCCCGTCTCCGTTTCGGTCCGCGTCTCGCCCGCGTACTCCTCGGACATCTATTCGATCTGCCCCGCAATCGGCTGGCGACGGTCCGCTCGGTCGATCAGGTCCGCACACGCGTATCCCGCCTCGATCGCGCCGTTCAGGCTGCGTTCGGGATACTGGGCGCGACTCGCCATGCCCGCGTAGTAGACGCCGTCGGCAACCGACGAGAGGTCGTAGGGGACGACCATGTCGAGATACCCGCGCTCGTAGATCGGGGCACTCCGGGGGTTTCGCGCCGTCCGTATCCAGTTTACACTAGCAGGATCGAACTCGGGAAACAGCGATTCGATCCCCGAGAGCCACGTCTCTTCGACCTCGGCGTCGCTCATCTTCCACAGCGCTTCTTCGGGACGCTGGATGTAGCTCGCGGCATAGAGCAAGTGTTCGCCGCCGTAGCGCTCCGGGGGAACGAAGTTGGTGTGTTCGAGCAGCGCGCCGAAGGGCGCTTCGTCGGCGATGTTGAGCCAGTAGGTGTCCATGAGCGATTCCTCGAGGCTCACCACCGAACAGACCGTTCCCTGGAACTCGATCTCACACTCGTAACCCGTGAGCGCCTCCAGGACGTTCGGCATCGCGGCGACGATCACGCTGTCGACCTCGTGGCGCTCCGTCGAG
>JAWARX010000230.1:0-4491 GCA_038893155.1 Halalkalicoccus sp. | reverse complement strand
CTCGATCTGCTGTTTGACGAGTTCGATCGTAAACGGCGTCGCGACGATCGGCGCGTTGTACCGGTGGGCGAGCTTGGAAATAGCGCCGATGTGATCGAGGTGGCCGTGGGTCGGGACGATCGCCTGCACGTCGCCCTCAATGTCGGACATGACCCGGTCGTCGGGGATCGCGCCCATGTCGATCAGATCGAGGCTGTGCATCGTCTCGGTCTGTACGTTGTCGTGGATGAGGACCTTCGACAGGTTCAGTCCCATGTCGAAGATGACGACGTCGTCGCCGGCACGGACGGCAGTCATCTGCCGTCCGACCTCCTCGTAGCCGCCGATCGTTGCGATTTCGATTTCCATAGTTGGATGTATAGCGGTTCGCCTGGTGGCGAACGCGCTCGTTGAAAACCGCGGACGCTCCCGGCATCGAACCGCCGTGAGTCGACAGGTCCCGAACGCTTTCGAGCTCCCGCATGCGGACGAGCCGCATTACCCGCGGGTTTCGTTAGGCGGCGCTACGAGGCCCTACGGTATAAACTACTGGGTTCGTCGTAGCTGTGGCTGTCGGAGAGCCGATTCGATCGTCTGGCCCTCGGATAGCACACCGGCGATGTCAGATACCACGGTTTATACACTCGGACGTAGAGCGTTCGAGTACGATGTCAAGCCCTACCACGGACTCGCACGCCAAACCGGAGCGGCCACCGACCGATCCGCCGCCGCGGCGGGTTCCGGGCCGCAAGACGCGCCCGGCCTACACGTCGAGCCGTCGGAGCTGGTACGGATGGGGCCAGACCGGCTCGGGCGAGAAGAGCACGTTCGGGCAGTTCCTCCACGACGTTCCCTACGTGTTCGCGGAGATCTCGGTCTTCGCGCTACCGACGCTCGTCTGGATCAGTGCGACCGTTATCGACGGCGGGTTCGGCGTCTCGGGATCGGCGTTCGTCGCCTGGGCGACGATGACGCTCGTCGCGACGGCGCTTCACACCGGGCTGGTCCGCCCGCTCGCCACCGACACGCTCGGCTGGGTGTCGCTCACGCCGGCGCTCGTCGGACTCCGGCTCGTCTACTACAACCTCGCGTTTCTCCTTGCAGCCTACGGTAGCGTCGCCCTGGCGACACTCGTGGGGTACCTGCCCGTGGCGCTCGCAGGCGCGATGGGCATCGCCGCCCTTGCGATGCTCCTGTTTCCCCGACTCGCCGAGACGGTCGCCCGCCGGCGCGCCCGGTAGGGCCGCCGACGTGTCGGGAGGTGTGCTATCAACGCACAGAATTATGCCGTGTCCGTCCGTACCGCATCCATGCCCGAACGCGTGACCGTCCGACGAGCGACCCGGGACGACGTCGAGGCGATTCAGCGGGTCGCCGAGCGAACGTGGTACCGAACGTACGACGGGATTCTGGACGAGGAGACCATCGAGTCGATGCTCGCTGCGGGCTATTCGACGGAGCTCTTGGAGGAACTGATCGACTCGGAGGCGGTCGGCCTGTTCGTCGCGACCGCCGGCGACGAGGTGGTCGGCTACACCAGCACGACCCCGCTGGCCGAGGACGGCATCAGCGAGCTCGACGTCTACGTCGATCCGGACCGCTGGGGCGAGGGATTCGGCACGCGACTGCTCGAACGCGCGGGTGAGCGCCTCTCGTCGCAGGGCATCGAGGAGATCCGGGACGCGGTCCTCGCGGAAAACGAGCCCGGAAACGCCTTTTACAACACCCACTTCGAGAAGGTCGACGAGCGATCCGTCGAGATCGGCGGCGTCGAGCGGGTCGCGAACGTCTACGAGGGATCGGTCGGGTAGGCACGAGTCGCCGGTCGCGATCAGTCGATCCGCGTCCCCGGAGCCCTGCCCGCAAGAAACCCCTCGAGCGCCTCCGGTCCGAAGATCGACGCCGGCGCGTCCAGTTCGAGCAGCGCCCGCACCTTCCCGGCCATCCCGCCGGTGACGTCCGTCGCCTCGCTCTCGCCGAGATACGCCGCGACCGCCTCGTAGCCCGTGATCTCGGGAATCACCTCGCCCGCGTCGTCGAGCACGCCCGGCACGGTCGAGCACAGTCCCACCCGATCGGCGTCCAGGCCCTCCGCGAGCGCGACCACGAGTTCGTCGCCGCTTACGATCGTCGCGCCCGTTCCTCGATGGCCGATCACGTCGCCGTACGTCACCGGGACGAACCCCTCTCCGAGGGTCGTCTCGATCCCTCTCATCGGTAGCGAGAGCGCACCCTCCCGCGTTCGATGGGCGAGCGAGAGCGGATCGACCGGCACCGCCGGCACGCCCTCGGCCCCGAGCGCTTCCAGTACCGTCCCGTTCAGCCGCTCCATCGAGCCGTGGATCTCCCGGACCGCGGCCGCGTCGTGAGTCCCGTCGGTTCTCGAAACGCCGTGTTTCGCCGCGTAGCGGTGCCCGAAACTCCCCGCGCCGTGGACGATCACCACCTCCTCGCGGTCGCACTCTGCGATCGCGCCCGCGAGATCCGCGAGGCGCTCTTCGTCGACCGCTTCGTTCCCGTCCTTTTCGGTGATCACCGACCCGCCGAGTTTCAGGACGATCACTCGACGCGCACCCCCTCGGCGTCGAGCTCGGCTCGAAAGCCCTCCTCGCAACCGGGCGTGAACCGCAGTGCGGTTTCGGTTTCATCGGTCTCGTCGAGCGCGACGATACAGCCCCCGCCGCCCGCTCCCGTCAGCTTCGCGCCGTGAGCGCCGGCGTCGCGGGCCGCCCAGACCATCCGGTCGAGCGAGCGCGAGGAAACCCCCAGCGCCGAGAGCAGGCCGTGGTTGAAGTCCATGAGCGTGCCCAGTTCGGCGACGTTTTCCTCCGCGAGCGCGCGCTCGCCCTGTCTGACGACGTCGCCGATCGTTTCGACCGTGTTCGCCGCGAACGGGTAGCGCTCGCGCAGCGCCCGTACTCCCGAAACCAGTTCGCCCGTGTTGCCCGCCCCGCCGTCGAAGCCGATGACGAAGGGGAGATCGGGGGCGTCGATCGACCGGCAGTCCTCGCCCTCGACGCGCACCGCACCGCCGGTCGCAGAGCAGAACGTATCGGCCCGCGAGGCTTGCCCCTCCTGGACCTCGTACTCGGCGCGGTAGGCCCGGTCTGCGATCTCGTCCGTCCCCAACTCGACGCCCAGTTCGCGGGTCGCGGCCTCGATCCCGGCGACGACGACCGCCGCCGAGGAGCCGAGTCCCGCCCCCAGCGGGATCTCGCTTTCGACCGTCACGTCGAAGCCCGCCTCGGGCGTGCCAGCGGCCTCGCGGGCCTGCGAGACCGCGGCGTCGACGTAGCCCATCGCCGCCCGGACGAGATCGGGCGAGACGTCCACGTCGGGGGGCGTGTCGGTTTCGCCGCTGTACTCGACGGTGAAGCCGTCGAGCGAGAGGTCCTCCGCGTGGACCCGCAGGCGGCTGTCCTCCCGGCGCTCGACGGTGACCCGCGCCCGGCGCGAGATCGCACACGGGACGGCGGGTTCGCCGTAGACGACGGCGTGCTCGCCGAAGCAGTACACCTTCCCCGGCGCGCTTGCGGTGGTCATGCGAGAAGGTGATCCGCCGCGCGGTTTATACCTGCAGGTTCGCCGCCTCCCTGTCCCTTCGAGGACCCGTTTCACGAGATGACATTCGAAAACAGGTTATTGTCGGGTGACGTGATCCTCTGGAGTGTGAACGTACTCGTCACCGGCGGGGGGGGCTTCATCGGCAGCCACCTCGTCGACGCGCTCGTCCCCGACCACGCCGTCACCGTCCTCGATGATTTTTCGAGCGGCAGTCGTGAGAACGTCCACCCGGACGCCCGGATCGTCGAGGCCGACGTCCGGGACGAGCGCCGACTCGACGCGCTCGCTGCGGACGTCGACGTGATCTTTCATCAGGCCGCGAGCGTCAGCGTCGAGCGCTCGATCGACGACCCCACGCGCAGTCACGCGGTCAACGTCGACGCGACCCTCTCGGTTCTCGAAGCCGCGCGGAAACACGACGCTCGGTGCGTGCTCGCCTCGAGCGCGGCGATCTACGGCCAGCCCGAGACCGTGCCGATCGAGGAGACCGCGAAGAAAGCGCCCGAATCACCCTACGGGATCGAGAAGCTGAGCGTCGACGGGTACGCCCGGCTCTACGGCGATCTGTACGGTCTGCCGACGGTTTCGCTCAGGTACTTCAACGTCTACGGTCCGCGACAGACCGCCGGCGACTACAGCGGCGTCATCAGCACCTTCCTCGATCAGGCGCTCGGAGACGAGCCGATGACGGTCCACGGCGACGGCTCGCAAACCCGCGATTTCGTCCACGTCTCCGACGTGGTGCGCGCGAACCTGCTCGCGATGAACACGGAGGACGTCGGCGAAGCCTACAACGTCGCCACCGGCGAGTCGGTCACGATCGCAGAGCTCGCTCGCACGATCAGGGGGGTCACCGGATCGGATTCGGAGATCGTCCACACCGAGGGGCGGGACGGCGACATCGCACACAGCCGCGGGGACGTTACGAAAGCCCGCGAGCGGTTGGGC
>JAWARX010000229.1:0-2551 GCA_038893155.1 Halalkalicoccus sp. | reverse complement strand
CGTAGATCTGGGCGGCGTCCTCGCCACCGACCTCGCCGATGACCTCCGCCTGTAGACTCGCCCCGAGGATCACGAAGACGATGACCGCCGCGACGCCGATCAGCACGCCCAGCGTCGTGAGCGTCGATCGCAACGGGTGGCTCGCGATCGCCCGCAGGCTCATCGAGAGCGCCTCGCGGAGGTTCACGCCTCGCTCCTGACCGGTCCGCGTTCGACCGCCTCGCTCCCCGCTATCTCGCCGTCGACGACGCGGACGATCCGGTCGGCATGTTCGGCGACGCTTCGCTCGTGGGTGACGAGCACGATCGTCCGTCCCTCTCCGTGGAGCTCCGCGAACAGTTCGAGGATCTCGCGCCCGGTGTCCGTATCGAGGTTGCCGGTCGGTTCGTCGGCCAGCACGATCGCCGGGTCGGCCACGAGCGCCCGCGCGATCGCGATGCGCTGGCGCTGGCCCCCCGAGAGCTGGTTCGGGCGGTGGTCAGTTCGATCGCCGAGCCCGACTCGCCCCAGCAGCTCCCCCGCGCGCTCGCGGCGCTCGCGCCGGGAGACGCCCCGAAACACCAGCGGGAGCGCGACGTTTTCGAGCGCCGAGCGACGGGCGATGAGGTTGAACGTCTGGAAGACGAAGCCGATCCAGCGGCCCCGAAGCGCCGTCCGCTCGCGGTCGCTCAGCCTGCCCACGTCGTGCCCGTCGACGATCACCCGCCCCTCGGTGGGCCGATCGAGACAGCCCACGAGGTTCATCAACGTGCTCTTTCCCGAGCCGCTCGGGCCCATGATCGCGGTGTACGACCCCCGCGGGATCGATAGCGAGACCTTCGAAAGGGCGTCGATCGGCTCGCCCATCCGGTAGGTCTTGGTCACCCCCTCTAGAACCACGGCCTGCTCGTCCCCACTCCTGTCCACACCGTCAGCTAGGGTGGGAGAACTATGATTCTTGCTCAGGCCGCCATCCCACGACACGTTTCCGCACACTCGCGGAGGACCTCCGCACAGACCTGACAGTGTTCGTGATCGTGCTGTGCGCATTCGTCGGCGCACTCCTCGC
Source organism: Halalkalicoccus sp. (assembly GCA_038893155.1). Lineage (GTDB taxonomy): Archaea > Halobacteriota > Halobacteria > Halobacteriales > Halalkalicoccaceae > Halalkalicoccus. Next base: position 1,503 of record JAWARX010000229.1, on the reverse strand, counting down.
ATTCGTCGGCGCAGACGCTCGCGAGCTCGCCGTGGTAGCGCGACCCGCGCGCCATGAAGCGAGCGTGAAGCGCCGTCAGGTCCGCGACGTCCCGGCACAGGCGGATGCATTCCGCCATCCCCTCGCCCTCCTCGGCGCAGGCGTCCGCACACCACTCGCAGGCCTGTGCGGCCTCCAGACAGTTGTCCATACACGCTTCCATCTCGTCGTCCAGGTGGTCGATCCGTGTGAGCGCCATCGCACCTAGGGGGACAACGCCGTCGGTTTCCGCTCTTTCGCCTGCGATAGCGCGCGTCTCCCCGCCGGAATCCCTTGGATCCGAAACCCCGCCGAAACCGGCCTATCTACCGTCGAGACCCGGCGTGTGTCGTCCCGGAGTCCACCGGTCGGGGTCGCTCGCCGAGCGTGGCGAGCGACCGCGCTCCATTTCGGCCGCGGAGCTTTCGATCCCGAAGCACGTGCCCGACGCGACCGCCGGCATCGAACCCTGAAACGTTTTCCCCCGCCGTCCCGACCGCCCGCGCATGAAGACACCCGGCGGGAGCGACGGGGCGAAACGACGGGCCGGCGAGGCGGCCGCCGAACTCGTAGAAGACGGCGCGGTCGTGGGGCTTGGAACCGGTTCCACGACGGCGCACGCGATCCGCGCGCTCGGCGAGCGAATCGAGGCCGGACTCGACGTGCGGGGAATCCCGACCTCCTACCAGTCGGCGGCGCTGGCTCGCGAGGTCGGGATCTCGCTCACCACGCTCGACGACGCCACTCCGGCCCTCGCGATCGACGGCGCGGATCAGGTCGCGGGCTTCGAGCTGATCAAGGGCGGCGGTGCGGCCCACACCCGCGAGAAGATCGTCGACAGCGCCGCAGAGCGCTTCGTCGTGGTCGCAGACCCGTCGAAGGAGAGCGCGGTCCTCGACCGTGCGGTCCCCGTCGAGGTCCTTCCGTCCGCCCCCGAGCCGGTTTCGAGGGCGATCCGGGAGCTGGGCGGCGAGCCCGCGCTCAGAGACGCCGAGCGAAAGGACGGTCCCGTCGTGACCGACAACGGCAACCTCGTGCTCGACTGTGACTTCGGCCCGATCGAGGAACCCGCCGGGCTCGCCGGCGACCTATCGCGAGTTCCGGGCGTCATCGAACACGGGCTGTTCGTCGGGCTGGCCGACGACGTGTTCGTCGGCACCGACGAGGGCGTCGAACGACGCCGTCGCTGATCGACGCGATAAATCGAAAAGGCTGAAGCCGGATCTACAGGTCGCGGGGCTGGACCGTCTTCCGGTCGTTCTCCTCGGCGCGGCGGGCCGCGTCGTTGAGAAGCTCCTCTACCTCCTCGTCGAGTGCATCGTAGAAGTCGGAGGAGACGTTGTGGTCGGACAGTGCATCCTTGACGGCGGCTTTGACGATCAGATCTGCCATACGGATCCCCGTTTTCCTGCCGCCTTTATAAGCTTTCGTAAATCGGCGCGGTCTGAAGCCGATGAATAGGAATAGCTGGGGGTCTACCCCCCG
>JAWARX010000228.1:0-3799 GCA_038893155.1 Halalkalicoccus sp. | reverse complement strand
GTCCACACGGAACACGGGACCAAGTACGCGCTCGATCTCTCGAAGGTGATGTTCTCGCCGGGTAACAAGGCCGAGCGCGCGCGGATGGGCGAGATCGTCGAGAGCGGCGAACGCGTCCTCGACATGTTCGCCGGGATCGGCTACTTCTCGCTGCCGATGGCGCGGGCGGACGCGAACGTGATCGCGGTCGAGCGAAACCCGGTCGCCTTTCGCTATCTCCTCGAAAACGCCGTCCTGAACGGCGTCGAGGACCGAGTCGACGCCTACCGCGCGGACTGTCGGGACGTGGACGTAGCGCCGGTCGAACGGGTCGTGATGGGGTACTACGACGCCGCCGAACAGCGGTCGGACGAGGACGGGACGCCGTACGAGTATCTCCCCACCGCGTTCGCCGCGCTCTCGAGGGGCGGCGTCCTCCACATGCACGAGGCCACCCCCGAACCCGAGCTGTGGGACGGGCCGGTCTCGCGGCTCCGTGAGGCCGCGGCGAACGCGGACCGGGACGTCGAGATCCTCGGTCGACGGCGGGTCAAAAGCCACAGTGCGGGGGTCGCTCACGTCGTGCTGGACGCGCGGGTGTGGCCGTAGCGGTTAATTGTGCCGAGCGAGTCGGTAGGATATGGACAGACAACAGGCCATCGCACTCGTTCTCGTGGCTCTGATGGTCCTCTCGATGATCGGCAGCCTCGCGCTGATCTAGCCGTCGCCCCAGACGTCGCTGAGCGGGTGGTTCTCCGGAACCGAGGGGTCGCTCGCGTTCGTCGGGGAGCCGCCGAGGGTTCGCGTCGGCGGTACGTTCGCCCGCGAGCCGTCTCCCCTCCCCGCGCTCTCCTCGAACGGGGGAAGCTCCGGCGAGCGCATTCGGTCGACCTGCGCTTCGAACCACGGCGGCATGTCGCTTCGCGCGCGTTCGAAGAGGTCGAGCAGACTCGAATCCGCGAGATAGGTCGCGCCGTAGTCCTCGGGCGAGCGCACGACCCGCCCGCAGGCCTGGATCACGGTCCGCAGCGCGGCCCGATGATACCACGCCCACTGACCCCGTTCGAGGCGGTGGGCGACCCGCGAGTCGCGCGTGTTCAGATACGGAGCCTTGCAGATCACCTGCCATCGCGCCAGATCGCCCGACAGGTCGAGCGCCTCCTCCATCTTCACCGAGAGGAAGACGTCCGAGCCCTCACTGTCCTTCCAGGCCTCTAGAGCCGCGTCGCGGTCGGCCCGATCGTGAGTCCGGACCCGATCGCCGACGCCGAAATCGACGAGAGAGGAGGCGAGCCGGTCCTGGATCGCATAGGAGTGGGCGTGGACGATCCCCTTTTCGTCCTCGTGTTCGGCCATGATCCGCACGAGGACGCGGGCGATCTTCGGCAGCGTTTCGTCCCGGTGGTCGTACGTCATCTTCCCCTGCGTGACGTCGTACAGCGGTCGGTTCTCGACGGGGAACGTGTGGCCGACGTCGACCAGCGCCACCCGCGACGGGTCGAGGCCGACCCCGCGACAGAACGCCTCCTTGTTCAGGATGGTAGCAGAAAGGAGGGCGAACCGGTTCGCCCGGTCCCAGACGGTGTGTGTGAGGTAGCGTTCGGGGTTCATCGGTTTGATCGAGAGCGAGCCCTCGGCACCCTGGTCGACGGTCCACGTCGTCGGGCTGTCTGGATCCCGGAAGTCTTTCACGAACCAGTCGAGTTCGCCGATCAGCTCCTGGAGCCGGTCGCGTTCGGCGGCCTCCTCGGGGGTCAGCTCCTCGCGAGTCAGCAGGTCGTCCTTCCGGCGGGCACACGTCTGAGAGAGCGATTCCGCGTAGCGGGCCGCACGCGAAACCGAGGGGTCCTCGGGCACCGAGAGGTCCTCCCACATCGGGACGGTTCGCGGCCCGAGGTCGATCGTCGCGTACATCTCGGCCCATTCGGCGAGCCCGTGGGCCTCGTCGATCACGCAGACGTCGCGGGTGCGAAAGACCTCCGAGCCGGCGGTCTGCATGAAATAGGCGAGCGTCATCGCCGCGATCGCCCTGTTCGAAGCGATCGCTCTGTCGGAGAAGTACGGACAGCGGTGTTTGACCGCGCAGTCGTAGCCCCGCTCTCGCACGCAGGGCGCGCGGTTGACCGGCGTGGTCTCCTCCGTGGGCAGGATACACGTGTAGTTTCCCTTCCCGCGGATGACCTGGAGGTCCGAAAGGAGGGGTTCGCTCGCCACGTCGTCGAGCTGCGATACTTGGGGAGTGGTGTAGTACGCGCCGGTGGCCTGCTTGGGTGCGGCCTCCTCCACCGTCCTGGCGGCCCCGCAGATCGCGCGTGCGAGCAGGGACTTGCCGCTGCCCGTGGGCGCGCGCACGAGCACCACGTCGTTGCCGGCCTCGAACGCCTCGCGGATGTCCGCGAGGGCTTCGCGCTGGTTGCCACGGTAGGAGGGCGCGGGGAACTCGCTCTCGATGCGGGCGGGCTGCACTGTCGGATGGGCGTCCGGGACCGCCCTAAAGCTAGCGGCTTTCGGAGAGCGCGGCGACGTCCGCGGCGCTCGGATGGTCGGGCAGGCGCTCGATGCACGCATAACAGAGGAAGTGTTCGGTGTCGTCCTCGAACTCGAGGGTCAGCCCGCCGGTCGGCTCCTGGGAAAAGGACCACATGTCGGCGACGCCGCCCGCGATGTGGACGTCCTCGCCACAGCCGTCGCAGGATTCCGAAGGCATACCCGAATCTACGGGGGCGGGCCTAAACGCCTGTCGTCCCCGTCGCACTCGACGGGCTCGAACAGCTCGGGGGCGGCGTCCGCCGAGGCGTGCTGGCGGTCAGCGGTGGAGGCGGAGCCGACCATCGCTAATCGTCCGCCGAGGTCGGCGTGCCATCGGCCGCCGTGGGCGCGGGGCTCTCGCCCTCCGCAAAGGGGTACCACGATCCCTTCGCGTCGTGCATCCACGGGTCTTCGTACGAACTCTCCTCGGGCTCGGAAAGCTCGACGAGCGGTTCCACTCCCGTCTCCTCGACCCACTCGCGAAACGACTGCCCCTCCGAGCGATGGGCGGCGTAGCCCTCGAGGAGCTTCTTGATCACCATCGGGGCCTCGTCGGCGGGCACGCGCTGGTGGACCCACTCGATAAAGGAGGGGTTTTCTCCAATGCCGCCGCCGACGCCGATGTCGAGCGCTTCTACCATCTCGCCGTCCTTCCGGGCGCGCATCCCCTGTAAGCCGATGTCGGCGGTCAGCGCCTGCCCGCAGTCGGCCGTACAGCCCGAGTAGTGGATGTGGATGTCTTCTACGTCCTCGGGCAGGTCGCAGTTGTCGCGCAGCCATCGGATCGTGCGCGCGAGGCGGGCTTTCGTCTCGGTCAGCGCGAGCGGACAGAACTCCGTCCCCGTGCACGCGATCGACCCGCGCTGGAACGGGTGGGGTTCGGGGCTGTGGGTCTCCAGTACGGGTTCGGAACACAGCGCGTCGAGATCGGCCTCGGGAACGTCCATGATCAGCGGGTTCTGCCGGCGGCTCAGGCGCACCTCGCCCGATCCGTACTCGCTCGCACAGTCGGCGATCGCGATCGCCTCCTTCGCGCGCAGGCGTCCGACGGGGACGCTCAGACCCACGTAGTATCTCCCATCTCGCTGCTCGTGGACCCCGACGTGATCGCCGCCGCGGCAGGTCCCCGCGTTGTAGCTGTACTCCTCGCGCAGATCAGTACCCGCCTCGCGGAGCTCGAACTCGACGTACTCCTCCCCGAGAACCCTGCGAATCTCCTCGACGCTCCAGTCGTCGACGAAGAACCGCGAGCGAGACTTCTGGCGGTTCTCTCGGTTGCCGCGCTCCTGGT
>JAWARX010000227.1:0-4526 GCA_038893155.1 Halalkalicoccus sp. | reverse complement strand
CTCTGCGTTCAGCACCTCAAACGGGAACATATCGGGTGACGCGTTCGCGTCACCCTTGCCCGCTATGATTTCCAGCGACAGCTTTGCCCGACCAACAACCTACTTCAGAAGAGCGAACGTTTTAGTTTCGGGCCGCGAACTCCCGGACATGGTTTCCGAACCCGGAGCCACCGATCGGACGGCGGACCGAGCGACGGCGACGTTCGGGTTCGGCTTTTTTTCGCTCGCGGAGGCGGACGCTGGATCCTCGCCGCCGTGGCGGGGTGAACGCGCCCGCGGCGTCTCCCGTCGATCGCGAGCCTCGGTGCCCGTCGCGGGTCACACGACCGCTCGCGATCGACACTCCGGAACCGCTAAACGACTGCTTTGCGACCACCCACACAACGAATGCGACTCGCACCGACACAGGCGGCGGTCCTCGAGGCGGCCAGCGCCACCGAGGAGCGCACGATCGAACAGCTCGCAGAGGAACTCGGCGAAAAACCCGAAACCGTCACCGGCGCGGTCTTCGCCCTCGAGGAGGCGGGGCTGCTCGACGTCTCGGAGGAAACCGTCGAGGGCGTCCCGCTCACCGACGAAGGGACGGAGTACGTCGAGATGGGGCTTCCCGAGCGTCGGCTCTACGAGGCCGCACTCGACCTCGACGCCGACGACGAACCCGTCCCGATGGGCGAGGTCATCGGGCGCTCCGGTCTGGAGGGCGAGGAGGTGGACATCGCGCTGTCGAACTACGCCCGGAAGGGCTACGGCGAGATCGATTCGGGCGAGCTCTCGGCGAGCGCGGGACGCAACGAGGACCCGGAGGCCGACGCGCTGGCGCTGATCGCGGCCGGCGAACCCGTGACAGACGAGTCGGTTCTCGCTTCGCTCGAACGGCGCGATCTGATCGGTCGGCGCGAGTCGACGGTTCGATCCGTGACGCTCACGGATGAGGGCGTCACCGCGCTGATGGAGGGCGTCGAGGAGAGCGAGACGGTGGGACAGATCACGCCCGAGATGCTCACGACCGGGACGTGGCGCGACGTGGAGTTCTCGTCCTACAACGTCGAGGCGGACGCCGCCCCCGTCACCGGGGGGCGGAAACACGTCCTGCGCCAGACCGCAGACAGGGTCAAGGACGTTCTGGTGGGCATGGGCTTCGAGGAGATGGAGGGACCACACGCCGACGCGGATTTCTGGATCAACGACGCGCTGTTCATGCCCCAGGATCACCCGGCACGAACCCACTGGGACCGCTTCACCTTGGAACGCCCGGAGCGGATGGAAGACCTCCCGGAAGATCTCGTCGAGCGCGTGCGCTCGGCCCACCTCGAGGGCGTCGGCGAGGACGGCGAGGGCTATCACTCGCCGTGGACCGAGGAGGCCGCCCGCGAGATCGCCCTTCGCGGGCACACCACCTCGCTGTCGATGCGCTACCTCTCGGGGGATGCGATCGGGAAGCTCGAACCGCCCCAGCGATACTTCAGCGTCGAGAAGGTGTACAGAAACGACACGCTGGATCCGACCCATCTCCTCGAGTTCTTCCAGATCGAGGGCTGGGTGATGGCAGAAGAGCTCTCGGTTCGGGATCTGAAGGGAACCTTCACCGAGTTCTACGAGCGCTTCGGGATCACCGACCTGCAGTTCAAACCCCACTACAACCCCTACACCGAGCCGAGCTTCGAGCTGTTCGGCCACCACCCCGAGACGGGCGAGCTGATCGAGATCGGCAACTCGGGCATGTTCCGCCCCGAGGTGTTAGAACCGCTGGGCGTCGAGTGCGACGTGATGGCGTGGGGACTCGCGCTCGAACGCCTCGCGATGCTCATCACCGGCGCGGAGGACATCCGCGACCTCCACGGGACGCTCGCGGACATCGACTTCCTGCGCAACGCGGAGGTGATCTACTGATGCCCGTCGTCGACATCGATCCCGACGAACTGCGCGAACTCGCGGGGACCGACAGGGGAGACGACCGGCTCAAGGACGACCTGTTCGGACTGGGCATGGAGTACGAGGGCGAAACGGAAGACGGCGAGCTGCAGTTCGAGTTCGCGCCCGACCGGCTGGATCGCCTCTCGGTCGAGGGGGTCGCCCGCTCGCTTCGTTATCACTACGGCGAGGAACGCGGCGTCTACGTCCCGCCGACGAACGACCCCGGCTGGACGATCGAGGTCGAGGACGTCCCCGAGGAACGCCCCTACGTCACCGGGGCGGTGATTCGCGGCGTGGATCTCGACGAGAAGGGGCTGGACTCGCTGATCCAGCTCCAGGAGAAGCTCCACGCGACGATGGGTCGCAAGCGCGCGAAGGGCGCGATCGGGATCCACGACCTGGCGATGCTCAAAGGGCGCGAGGCGCTACGCGCCTCGGAACGGTCGAGTAGCGAGGGACGTAGTCCCTCGGACCATTCGAGCGATCAAAGACCGCGAGAAAACGGGCAAGGCCCGCGAGACGGATCCCTCTCGGAGGAGGGTGGCCCGTCGATCCGCTATACGGGCGTCGAGCCCGAGAAACCGCGGTTCGTTCCCCTCGACTCGGACGCCGAACTCACGCCCGCCGAGGTGCTCGAGGAGCATCCCACGGGCCGGGAGTACGCGGATCTCGTCGCGGGCTACGAACGGTATCCGGCGATCTACGACGAGCTCGGCCTGTTCTCGTTCCCGCCGGTGATCAACGGCCGGCGCACCGAGGTGACGACCGATTCCAGAGAACTGTTCGTCGAACTCACCGGCACGGACCAGTGGACGATCGACAGGATGTGTGCGATCGTCTGCTATGCGCTTTCCGCGCGCGGCGCGACAATCGAGGAAATCGAGGTCGAGTACCCCGACGACACGCTCGTTCGCCCGGAGTTCGAGGTGCGCGAAAAGCGCGTTTCTCATGATCGTCTCGAACGGATGCTCGGTATGGAGTTCGATCCCGAGACGGTGATCGACTGCTTCGAGCGCGCGGGGCTCTCGGCGACGCAGGTCCTCGGTGATGAGACGGCCTACGACGTCGAGATCCCGCCCTATCGCGTGGACGTGCTCCACCCCGTCGACCTGATCGACGACGTGGGCCGGGCCTACGGCTTCGACGCGCTGATCCCGACCTACCCCGACGTGAGCACCGTCGGCGGGCGCCACGAGCGCACCAGACTCGAGGACGCCGTCAGGGACGTACTCGTGGGTCTGGGCTTCGAGGACGCGCTCGACTTCCACCTCATCAACGAGGCGGAGAACTTCGAACGGATGGGGATCGCTCCGGGCGACGACGTGCTCGGGGCGGGCGAGCCCGCAACGATTCGCGAGCCGTACAGCGAGGACTACACGATCGTCCGGACGTGGGCGCTGCCCTCGCTGCTGTTGCTTCTCGAAAACAACACGCATCGCTCCTATCCGCAGGATCTGGCCGAGGTCGGCTTCGCGGCCGAACTCGACGACGCGAGCGAGACGGGCGTCGCCGAACGCCGAACCGTCGCGGGGGCACTCGCGCGGACCGACGCCTCCTACGAGGACGCGAAGGGACGCTTGCAGGCGATCTCCCGCGCGTTCGGGGTCGACCTCGAAACGCCGCCGACGGAGCACCCGACGTTCGTCGACGGGCGGGCGGCGTCGGTAGTGATCGACGGCCGGTCTGTGGGGGTCGTCGGCGAACTCCACCCCGCGGTGCTCGTCGAGCACGACCTCGAACTGCCGGTCGCGGCCTTCGAGTTCCGACTCGACGCGTTGGAGTAGGCCGGTGATTACGTCCGGTTCGAGCCGAACGCCTTCCAGCGGCGATGCGGAGTCGAGCGGCGGGTGGACACTACTTATCACGGTGGCGGGCGAACCCCGCCCATGGACCTGATCGGTCGGACCCTCCCGCCATCGCTCGTCTGTCACGACTGCGACGAGGAGATCGACCCGCGCGGCGGCATCTACGTCGAGACGGTCAGCAGCGAGGTGCGACCGGTCTGCCGCGAGCACGCCACCGAGGCCGCACGCGGCGTCGAGGTCGAACGCCGGTCGCGACCCGAGAACGAAGAGAAGTGGGACGAGTGGTACGTGATCACGTCGGTCCCGGACAGCTAGGACGTTTTATGAGTGTGGCCCGTACGTCGGGCGTGAACCAGCTCGTCGATGGCGAGTGGCGCACCGACGCCTACGAGACGACGAACGAGGAGGGCTCGTTCGAACGTCAGGAGACCACCTTTCGTGACCGCGTCGGCGAGGGCGGACGGTTCCCCGCCGAGGACGGTCGCTATCACCTCTACGTCTCGCTGGCGTGTCCGTGGGCGCACCGAACCCTGATCGCGCGCTCGCTGAAGGGTCTCGAGGGGGCGATCTCCGTCTCCGTCGTCGATCCGTTTCGCGCGGAGGACGGCTGGCAGTTCTCCCCAGAAAAGGAGGGCTGTACCGAGGATCGCGTCCATGGTTCGGAGTACCTCCGGGAGCTGTACGTGAAGGCCGATCCGAACGTGACCGCTCGGGTCACGGTGCCCGTCCTCTGGGACACCGCGGAAGACACCGTCGTCAACAACGAGTCCAAGGAGATCCTCCGGATGCTCGATACGGAGTTCGACG
>JAWARX010000226.1:0-4553 GCA_038893155.1 Halalkalicoccus sp. | reverse complement strand
GACCGCGACGTATCTGCTCGCGAGCGGGCTCGAACGGCGCCTCGACGCGGCCGTCGTCGCCTCGCTCTCGCTTGCGGTGGCGATCTGGCTCGATTACGGCTACGTCGGCGTCGACTCGCTCCCGATCGACGTCGTCGTCCAGCGGATGTTCGTCGTCGTCGCCCTCGGGCTGATCGCGGGCGGGGCGGCGCGACGTGCCACCCGCGAGTCGCGCTGGAACGACATGCTGCTGGCCGGCGCTTCGCTCTGGGTGGTCGTGCTCGCCGGGACGCTGTTCGGCTACTTCTGAGGGCGCATCGATTGCCCCCGCCGACCGGACGGGACGTTCAGTCGATCTCGAAGCGCAACAGCGCGCCGTAGCCGCCGAACGCCTCCCCGAACTGCTCGCCGCGTTCGCCGTTCGTGGGAACGACCACGTGCTCGGCGTCGATTTCCGCTGCGCGCTCGGTCAGCTCGCCCGCTTCCTCGGCGGGCACCGACTCGGAAAGCAACAGCGTCCCGACGGCGTCGTAGGTGAGCGCTTCGTCCACTTTTTCGCGCCCGTAGGCGACCTCCTCGCCGGCGTCGACCCGTTCGAAAAAGGTATCGAGCGCCTCGCGGGCGGGGCGGTTCTCGGCGGAGAGGTGGTCTCGAGCGCGCTCGACGAGCTGTCGCAGACCCTGCTCTGAGGCGTACTCTACGGTGTAGGTCCCGGCGAGACGCTCCTGCAGGCGGTGGTCGAGCCGATCACCGACGAACTCCTCGGTCGTGATCTCGGTGCCCCCCACCAGGAGTTCGTCGACGGGGTCTTCGCCGAGGGACGTTCGCTTTGCGGCCTCGGCTACGTCGTCGAAAAAGCCCGCCTTCCACTCGGCCTGTCGACCCTGGAGGTCCCCGCCCTCGACGCCCTCGGGCGCGTTGTCCTCGGTGGGCGCCCCGTCTGCGTCCTCGTTCGCCGTCGTCTCGGCCGGACCGCCCTCCTCGCCCTCCGGCCGTCCGAGGCTCGCTCGGCCGCGCGCGACGGCGAGCAGGCCGTAGGTGGCGTCGGGGGCGGTCATGCGCTGGAGGGGTGTCGTATCGAACTCGTTTGCCCGTTCGTAGACGAACTCCTCGATCGGCGCGGGCAGATCCTCGAAGACGTACTTCACTTGCTCCCCGTCGACGACGCCGACGTAGGCGACCAGTCCGTTCTCGGGGACCGTATCGTACTCCCGGAGGATCCGCCGGAGCTCTTCTAGCGAGTCGTCGATAGCGCTGTTGGTCGGCCCCGAGTCGCCGTACTCCGACTCGGCGTGATCCCGCTCGATTCGGTTCCTTACGGCATCGAGGTCCTCCTCGGGTGGGATCGCCACCGTGATGAGGGCCGTCCGGTCGGCCGACGCGTTTGCTACTGTTTCGATCCGCTCACGAAGGTCCTGTCTCGCGGCGCTCATCGTGTGATCGTTCGATCGTGAACGCCGCCGAGGCCCAAACGTTGGGCTTGCGCCTGCAGCCCGAACCGTCGGAAACCCTACGCCGGTGGGTGGACGACGAGCGCGTCGAACAGGCCGGTCGCCGCGACGACCGAGGCGAGCACGAGCGTCAGGGTGAGCGACACGGGGAACATCGCCTGTGCGGCGAGCCCGACCGCGTACGCGCCGGGGATCAACCCCAGATGCAGATCGTATCGAGAGAACCCGTCGCCGTCGAGGCGTTCGTCGACCATCGTAATGAGATATAATTAGACCGGCTCACTAAAGGCTGGCGGCCTCACGACGGTTCGTCCCACTCCTCGCCGTTGTCGCGCGGCTCGTAACCGACCGACTCGCGCGCCCTCTCGATGTCGAACCACCGCCGGTCGTTGTCGCTCACTCCATAGAGGATCTCGAACTCGCGGTCCGCGTCGAGACAGCACTCGACGAGCTGGGCACAGTCCCGCCGCGAGAGCCACGTCCCCTTCATCCGGGCGACCTGCCGTTCGTACTCTTCGCTGTCGCGTTCCCAGCGTCCCGCCTCGACGCCCCGCTCTGCGTCGCCGTAGGGGTGGTCGTACTCGGGGTCCCGGACGCTGCCGATCCGCAGGGTGAAAAATCCTACCCCTTCGTTTTCGGCGTACTGTCGGCCGAACGCCTCGCCGCAGGCCTTCGACGCGCCGTAGTGTGAGTCCGGTCGGATCGGGTCCGTGTGATCGACCACGAGCGGGTAGTCCGGTTTGTAGAGGTTGGGGGCGTGTTCCTCCTCGTACATCCCGACGACGTGGTTCGAGGAGGCAAAGACCACCCGCTCGACGCCCGCATCGCTCGCCGCCCGCAGGACGTTTTGGGTGCCGACGACGTTGTTCGTGAGCGCCTGTTCCCACGTGGCGTCGGTCGCCGGGTAGCCCGCGAGGTGGATCACCGCGTCCCGGCCCTCGAAGGCGGGGCGGATCGCGTCGTACTCGGCGACGTTTTCCTCGTAGTCGGCTCCGCCCGCGACGTCGAGCGTGGTGAACTCCCGGTCGAGGTGGTCGGTGATGGCCGTTCCGACGGTCCCGTTCGCGCCGGTCAGCAGGACGGTCATATCCGTGGTTCGTCGTCGCGACCCATAGCCGTAGGGATTCTCAATGGAAAACGGTTTCAAATCACCCCGCACAGACGGGGTATGGACGTTCGAATCAGCGCGGACGCGAGCGAGGAGGAGGCCTCCGCGATCGCCGCCGCGCTCGCAGAACACGTCGAAAGCGATGTCGAGGTTTACGTCGGCGACAGCGACGAGCCGGCCGCCCTCGGCGAGGCCCGCGTCGAGTACGAAGACGACCTGGGGCCGACCGAGCGCGAGCAGCGCCTCCGCGAGGAGATCGCCGACATCGAGCGGGGCGGTCCCGAGAAGTACAGGGAGCGACTTCCCGAGCAGGGAAAGCTGTTCGTCCGCGACCGGCTCGATCTGTGGTTCCCGGACGGGCTGCTGTTCGAGGACGGGAAGTTCGCGGAGTTCGACGCCGACGAGCGCCTGCCCGCCGACGGCCTACTGACGGGGGCCGCGGAGTTCGAGGACCGAGAGGTTCACTTCATGGCGAACGATTTTACCGTGAAGGCCGGCAGCATGGCCGGGAAGGGAGTCGAGAAGTTCCTCCGGATGCAACAGCGCGCGCTCAAAAGCGGAAAGCCCGTTCTCTACCTGATGGACTCTTCTGGGGGGCGGATCGACCAGCAACGCGGGTTCTTCGCCAACCGCGAGGGGATCGGGAAGTACTACTACAACCACTCGATGCTCTCGGGGAGGGTGCCCCAGATCTGCGTCCTCTACGGGCCGTGTATCGCGGGGGCGGCTTACACCCCCGTGTTCGCGGACTTCACGATCATGGTCGAGGGGATGAGCGCGATGGCGATCGCCTCCCCCAGAATGGTGCAGATGGTCACCGGCGAGGAGATCGACATGGGGGAACTGGGCGGCCCGCGGGTCCACGCCGAGCACTCCGGAAGCGCGGATCTCGTCGCGCGCGACGAGGACCACGCCCGGAAGCTCGTCTCCCAGCTCGTCACCTACCTGCCCGACAAGGCGGGCGAAAAACCACCGCGAAGCGAGCCGAAACCGCCGAAACGCTCGCCCGAGGGGATCGATTCGGTGGCTCCGAGCGAACCCAACCGGGGCTACGACATGACCGAGGTGATCGAGCGCGTCGTCGATCGAGACAGCTACTTCGAGCTCAAACCCGACTACGGGCCGGAGATCGTCACCGCCTACGCGCGGATCGACGGCCGACCCGTCGGGATAATCGCCAACCAGCCGAACCACCGCGCGGGGGCGATCTTCCCCGACGCCGCAGAGAAGGCCGCGGAGTTCATCTGGAAGTCCGACGCCTACGAGATCCCGCTGCTGTATCTCTGTGACACGCCCGGCTTCATGGCCGGTTCCGGCGTCGAGAAGGACGCCATCTTGGAGAAAGGAAAGAAGATGATCTACGCGACCTCCTCGGCGACGGTGCCCAAACAGTGCGTGGTCGTGCGCAAGGCCTACGGTGCGGGGATCTACGCGATGAGCGGGCCGGCGTACGACCCCGAGAGCACGATCGCCCTTCCGTCGGGCGAGATCGCGATCATGGGTCCCGAGGCGGCGATCAACGCGGTCTACCGGAACAAGCTCGACGCGATTGACGATCCCGACGAGCGCGCGAAACGCGAGGCCGAACTCCGCGAGGAGTACAGAGAAGACATCGACGTCCACCGGATGGCGAGCGAAGTCGTGATCGACGAGATCGTCCCGCCGAGTTCGCTGCGCGAGGAGCTCGTCAACCGGTTCGCGTTCTACGAGGGACTCGAAAAGGAGCTTCCCGACAAGAAACACGGCACGGTGCTTTAGCGACCTGTTTAGGGGTTTCTATCGTATTAGTAACAATAACGGCACATCCCGAACGAGCGGCATGGTCTCGCGCGAGACGGGCGTCTGGGCGACGATCAACGAGCACGAGGCGGCGCTCTGGGGACTGGTCGTCTGCTCGATGGTCGCCGACACCCTGCTCACCTACTACGGGATCGAACGCGGGCTGGTCGAGGGGAACCCGATCGCCCGGGCCGGTCTGGAGCGGTTCGGTTACGCGGCGCTGGGGGCGCTCAAAC
>JAWARX010000225.1:0-4563 GCA_038893155.1 Halalkalicoccus sp. | reverse complement strand
GTGTAGACGTCGATGTCGAGCGAGAGGGCGTCGGCGATCGTCGCCGCGCCGAGCGCGCTGCCGCCGATCCCGACGACGAGGAGGGTGTCACAGTCGATCGGATCGACCGCCGCGCGGATCGCGTCGGGGGCTGCGGTCTCGGGAAGCGCGAGGGCGGCGTAGCCGTGTTCGCGCTCGCCGATCGCGGTCTCGATCCGCCCGTGGGCCGTCCCGACCCGGTCGTCGAGGCGCTCCAGCGTCTCGCGGGACACGCCGGGCGTGGCGACCGAATCGAGGGCGTTGCCGATGTCGATTTCCATACGACGAGCGCGTGCGCGCGGCGCAAAAGGGTTGTGACCGTTCGCCGGGAGCGCCAGCCGGCGATCGGGTCGCTTATTCGCCCGCCCCACCTACGTTCGACGATGGCCGAGGAGAAGACCTACAAGGGACTGCTCGGGTCGTTTCGCTACTCCTACGGCGCGAGCGACTCGCGGCTCTACCGTCTCTACGTCGTCCTCAGCGCCCTTCTCACGCTCCTCCTGACGATCCTCTTTGCGCTCTCGTTGATCGTTCTGATCGCCGCGACGCTCGGGGCCTCCGAGTCGATCACGCTCGTTCGCTCGTTTTTCGTCCTCGTCGGGTTGGTGGTGGTCGCGCCGATCGTCGCCCCCGTGCTCCTCGTCGCGCGTCGCCACAGAAAGCGCCTCGGTTCGGGGACCACCTACGACGCCGCCCTCGCGCTCGGGGGCTTTCTCTTCGTCGGCGCGCTCTACGTCGGGCTGGTGATCTCGGTCCCGCCCGACCTCCAGGAGCCGACGGGCGGGATCCTCGGCGTCGTCGTCGGGACGCTGTACGCCGTGCCGTCGGTTCTCGGGGTTCTCCCGCCGCTCCTCGCGGCAGCACTGCTCGTTGCGCTCCACCGGCGGTATCGCTGATAGGGATTGTGGTAGCCAACCGGACGGTTCGTGGGGTTCGATCCGGTTGCGTCTCTCGATTCCACGGTTGGAATCTACGAGCGCCTCCGCTCCCTATGAACCACCGAGGGGCGAAATCGACAAAGGACTCCGGGACCTTCCCCGGGTATGGACGATACGAGCGAGATGGGGCCGACGG
The DNA here is from genome assembly GCA_038893155.1 of Halalkalicoccus sp. GTDB lineage: Archaea > Halobacteriota > Halobacteria > Halobacteriales > Halalkalicoccaceae > Halalkalicoccus. Next base: position 3,471 of record JAWARX010000225.1, on the reverse strand, counting down.
AGGGGACGTTCCTGGTGACGGACGCCGACGAGGAGTCGGCGGTCCTCAGGAACGTCGAGACGGGACAGACCCACGCGCTCTCGTCGAACCCCGGCCTCGAAGACGGCGAAGCGATCTGCGGGACGGTCGCGCCCGAGCCGCCCCTCGAAGCGACGTGGGAGCTCCGGGAGATCGACGACCGACGCTCCATTCCGGTCGAGCGAAGCGACGAGCCGCCGACCGCCCAGGAGCGCGAGATCGGGGCCGACCAGGGGATCGGGTCCGTCACCCGGAAGGAGCGGGCCGGGATCGGCGAGATCCACGTCCTGACGGTGCCACCCGAACGGACCGACGAGGCCGTCGCGGAGATCGAAACAGACGAGGAAACGCGCGCGCGGGCGGCGCGCTACGGGGTAAACCGCGTCGAGATCCGCGCCGAGGAGGGGATCGTGAGCGTCCGGTACCTGCCGTAGCAGCGTGGAACCGCAGGGCAACCGTCGAGTGTGCCGTTACTGTCTCAAAGATGAGAACCACAACAGTAGTCGCGCTCGACGGCATCAGCCTGACGGTCACGGTCGTGACCGACGACACGTTCGACGTCGCCGTCGTCCCTGCGACCTACGAGCAAACCGCGCTCTCGGGGAAAGAAATCGGTGATCCAGCCCATTTCGAGGCGGATATCCTCGCGAAGTACGTCGAACGCCAGCGAACGACGACGGCGATGCGGTAGCCGCTCCGCCCGCGCTCTGGACCAGCCAGCCGCCCCGAACGCCGCAGGCCTCTCGCACCGTGTACTCGATTTCGGTTTCGCGGGTCACCTCGGGGCCGCCCTCGACGCGCTCGATCCGGAGGGGCACGTCGAGCGTGTCCCCACAGCAGCCCACGCCGACGAACTCCTCCCACTGTTCGCCCTCGCGGACGTCGCCGAGCGTCTTCGTGAGGTACGCCCGGAAGGCGGGCTTTTCGACCTGAAAGCGCCCCCAGTCGCTCAGGTCCTCGGGATACGAGACGACGACTCGCGTCGCATGCGGTGCCATGAGGGGAGTGAGGGGCCGGAGGGACAAAAGCACGGACCCGGCGGATAAGAAAGCTTATTTCTGGCCGTACCACAGCGAAAACCATGCTCGACTCCGCGGTACCGGACATCGAATACCCCCGGTACTCGAACCGCCAGCTCGCGGCGGTTCCGCTCGCCCTCCTCGCGCTCTCGCTTCTGATCATCGCGGGCACGTGGGCGACGACGGGCATGCCCGTCAACCCCGGCATCGACTTCACCGGCGGCACCGAACTCCAGATCCAGACGGACGCCCCCGAAAGCGAGATCGAGGCCGCCTTCGAGACCGAACCCGAGTCGGTCCAGCCCATCGCCGCTCAAGAGAACGAGTACATCGTCACCTTCCAGTCGACCGACACGGCCGAGATCGAGTCACAGGCCACGGACGCCGGCTTCTCGGTCACCTCGATATCGAGCACGTCGGCTGCGTTCGGCTCCGAAACCCAGCTGCAGGCCGTCGTCGGCGTCGCCGTCGCCTTCCTCGGGATGAGCGTCCTCGTTGCCCTCATGTTCCGGACGTTCGTCCCCTCGATCGCGGTCGTGCTTTCGGCCTTTTCCGACATCGCGATCCCCGTCGCGCTGATGAACCTCTTCGGCATCCAGCTCTCGCTGGGGACCGTCGCCGCCCTGCTGATGCTCATCGGCTACAGCGTCGATTCCGACCTGCTGTTGAACAATCACGTCCTGCGTCGGCGCGGGGACTTCTACGAGAGCACCTATCGGGCGATGCGCACCGGCGTGACGATGACGCTGACGGCGATCGTCGCCATGCTCGTGATGACGGTCGTCGCGACGCTCTTTGCCATCCCGCTGTTGCCGGCGATCGGGCTGGTGCTCGTCTTCGGCCTGCTCGCGGACCTGATGAACACCTACCTGCTCAACGTGAGCCTGCTTCGCTGGTACAAGTACGAGGGGGTCGCACGATGATCGGAAAGGCACGCAAACACTGGCGGATCACGCTGATGGTCGTGCTCCTCCTGCTCAGTGCGATCCTCCTCTTTGCCCCGCAGTTCGCCCCCGATACGGGGCCGGACGTCGAGGGGACGGACGTCGAGCAGGTCGCGGAGACGGGCGCAACGAACCTCCAGTTCGGGCTCGAGCTCTCGGGCGGCACCCGCGTTCGCGCGCCGCTCGCCGGACTGACCGCCGAGGGGCTCGATATCGATCCCGGCGAGGAAGCCGAGATAGAGTCGGCGATCGCCGACGAGCTCGACATCAGCAGCCGGGACGTGCGCGTCAACGCGGGCGAGGTGGAAGGCGAGGGGACCATCGAGGTCACGACCGACGCGGTGAGCGAAGAGGAGTTCCTCGCGGCGCTGCGGGCCGTCGATTTCGACTTCGAGGCCGAGGAAGGCGACGTCCGTCGGGGCGTGACCGAGGACACCGTCGACGACGCGGTCGAGGTCTTAGAGGAGAAGATCCAGCAGTCGCCGTTCGCGACGGGCGACGTCCAGAGATCCACCTCCTCGACCGGCGAGCACTTCGTCGTCGTCGAGGTGCCCGGTCAGGACAGGGAGACGGTGATCGACCTGATCGAGGACCGCGGGTTCGTCGAGGTCTACGCCCACTACCCGACCGACGACGGCTACGAGGAGACGGTCGCGATCCAGCCCGACGACATCCAGGGCGTCGGCCAGCCCGCAGACGAACCGCCCCACGGGCCACACGTCGACATCACGCTGACCGAGGAGGGCGCGGCGAGCTTCTCCGAGACCATGCAGGAGACCGGCTTCACCCAGGAAGGCTACGGGGCGTGTCAGTGGCCCCGGACCGACGACGGCGGCTTCGAGGAGGAGCCCGACGATCCGGGCTACTGTCTCGTGACCGCCGTCGACGGCGAGGTCGTCTACACCGCGAGCCTCGGCGAGGACCTCGCCGCGAGCATGGAGTCGGGCGAGTACGTCGACGACCGGCGGTTCGTCATGACCGGCCAGTCGATCGACGACGTGCGCAATCTCCGGGTCAACCTGCTTGCCGGCGAGACGCCCGCGCCGCTCGATATCGAGGCGGGCACCCAGTACTTCCTCGAACCGAGCCTCGCCGAGGACTTCAAGCTCTACTCGCTCGTGACGGGGCTGATCGCCATGCTCGCAGTCTCGGGGGTCGTCGCCGCCCGCTACGGCCGCCCGCGGGTCGCCGCCCCGATGATCATCACCGCCGGCGCGGAGGTCTTCTTGTTGTTGGGCTTCGCCGCCCTCGTGGGCTACCCGCTCGATCTCGCGGCCATCGCCGGCTTCATCGCCGTGGTCGGGACCGGAGTGGACGACCTGATAATCATCGCCGACGAGATCCTTCAGGAAGGTGACGTCAGCACCGGCAGGGTGTTCGAGAGCCGGTTCCGCAAGGCCTTCTGGGTGATCGGGGCGGCCGCCGCCACCACGATCATCGCCATGTCGCCGCTCGCCTTCATGAGCCTCGGGGATCTCACTGGCTTCGCG
>JAWARX010000224.1:0-4586 GCA_038893155.1 Halalkalicoccus sp. | reverse complement strand
CGTTTTCCGAACTCTTTCCAAAATTCATCCGACATCTCAACTCATCAAACGGTGAAGAGGTGTCCCTCCTGGGGAACCGAGAGCACACCCAGACGCGCGCCGGCGTCGAGCCAGCCGTGGCCGTACGAGAACGAGGCCAGCGCGTTCACGAGGTCGCCCTGCCCCCGGAAGTGCTTGCCGTCGTCGAGATACGACCGGGCCATCTCCAGACACTCTCTGGCCCCCTCTTCGACCGCCGGATCGCTCGACTCGGCGGGTTCAGCGGCGTCGAGGGCCTCTTCGAGCAGCCGTTCGTAGCGATCCGTCTTCTCCTCCAGATCGGCGGCCATGTCCGTCCGCTCGACCGGGGAACGCCTAACACTGTCGGCTGTGCCTGTCTCTCGCCTCCGGTGTAACGAGTATCTCGGTCACCGCCGACGGTATCGTCCCTCACACGGGACCCGACGTGGCGGCCAGAATCGCGAGGATGAGGGAGAATAAATACCGCGCGCACGTACTCGCCGACATGACCGACGGGCCTCGGGTGGAGATCTACACGAAAGACGACTGTCCGTACTGCGAGATGGCAAAGGAGCTCTTCGACTCGAAGGGCGTCGAGTACGAGGAGTACAACGTCTCGGGGGACGACGAGCTGTTCTCCGAGATGGTCGAGCGCGCCGACGGACGCAAAACCGCTCCCGAAGTGTTCATCGACCGCGAGCTGATCGGTGGCTGGGACGAGACCAGCGCGCTCGAGGAGACGGGCGAACTGGACGAAAAGCTCGGTCTCGACGCCGAAGACAGCGGGGAGCACCGCCGCCTGATCGTCGCCGGCAGCGGGATCGCCGGCCTGACCGCGGCGATCTACGCCGCCCGCTCGAACAACGAACCGCTCGTGATCGAGGGGACCGAACCCGGCGGTCAGCTCACGCTGACCACGGACGTGGCGAACTACCCGGGCTTTCCGGACGGCATCTCGGGTCCCGAGCTGATCAACAACATGAAAGAACAGGCCACGCAGTTCGGCGCGACGGTCGAAAACGGCGTGATCGAGTCGGTCGACGACTCGACCCGGCCCTACGAGGTGCGGATGAAAGACGGCGACGTCTACACCGCCGACGCGCTGATCGCCGCAAGCGGCGCGAGCGCCCGCACCCTCGGCGTGCCGGGCGAGGACGAGCTGATGGGCTATGGCGTCTCGACGTGTGCGACCTGCGACGGGGCCTTCTTCCGCGGCGAGGAGATGGTCGTCGTCGGCGGGGGCGACGCCGCCATGGAGGAGGCGAACTTCCTCACGAAGTTCGCCGAGAAGGTCTACCTCGTGCACCGCCGCGAGGAGTTCCGCGCGGAGGACTACTGGATCGACCGCATCCACGAGCAGGTCGAGGACGGAAACGTCGAGATCCTCACGAACACCGAGGTCACCGAGATCCACGGCAGCCAGGAGGCCGGCGTCGAGACGGTCTCGCTCGTCACTCACCCCGAGGGCCACCCCACCGCGAAGCTCGACGACCCCGAAACCGAGGAGTACGATCTGGACGTCGGGGCCTTTTTCATCGCCATCGGCCACACGCCCAACACCGAGTACCTCGAAGGCACGGGGGTAGAGATGGACGACGAGGGCTACCTGAAAACGCGCGGCGGGAAGGGCGGCGGCCAGACGAGGACGGACATTCCCGGCATCTTCGGTGCGGGCGACGTCGTCGACTATCACTACCAGCAGGCGGTCACGGCCGCCGGCATGGGCTGTAAGGCCGCGATCGACGCCGACGAGTTCCTCGAGGACGAGGAACGCGGCTCCAGTACGGCCGCCGAACCCGCGGTGGCCGAATCCGACGACTGATCGCTCGAAACCTCCTCTCCGACGTTCGATCCGTCGTACTGAATCTCGACGCGAGGCGTTACGCCCTGATGGGCGTCGACCTCGCCGCGACCCGCGCGAACCGGACGAGCAACAGCGCGGTCGCCGTACCGATCCCGGCGGCGAAGAGGACGACGAACGCCGAGAGCGGGTCGGACATCGCGGCGGCCTGCTCGCGGACGAAGGTGCCGGCGGTGACGAGCGCCACGCCGAGAAGCGCCAGTCCGGCGAGGTTCGCGGCTATCGACGGGGGCTCTTCGACCACCGCGGGGTCGTTGAGCAGGTAGAGGATCACGACGATCGCGAAGGGCGTCCCGACGAGCCCGAACGCCAGGACGAGCACCAGAAGCGGGAAGAAGGCGCCTTCGAGGAACGCGCCGGTCGCAGAGACGAGCGCGACGCAGACCACGAGCGCGCGGTATCGCGGGTCCTCGACCGACTGCTCCCAGCCGAGTTTGTCCGCCAGCGCGTACGGCGGCACCACGGTGTTGCCCCCGAGCGTCGAGACCGCCGCGCCGAGCAGCCCGAGCAGGAAGATCCACGTCGCGTGCGCGCCGACAGTGGGTTCGAGCGCCTGACCCGCCCCGATCGCGGTGATCGCACCGGCGTCGACCGCCGGGTCATGGAGCACGCTCGCGGCGACGAGGAAGATCGCGAGGCTGTAGACGCCGAAGGCGAGCAGCATCGAGCTTCCGATGTCGAAGTGGGTGATCGGCCGGTCCTCGCGGGTCCACCCGCGTGCGCGCATGGTGTAGCTCTGCATCACGAGCAGGGTGATGTGGACCGCGCCGCCGAGCACGCCGGCGGCGACGAGCGCGCCCGACAGCCCCTCGGGAATCCGTGGAACCAGCCCGCTTGCGGCCGCAGTGGCGTCGATCGGGACGAACACGGCCGTCGCGACGAACGCGAGCACGACCAGCGAGACGAGCAGTTTCGCGCCGATCTCGGCGATCCGGTAGCCCCCGCCGGCCAGCCCGACCGCGAGAACCAGCGCCCAGACGATCCCCCAGACGCGGGCGTCGACGCCGGTGAGCGTGCTGCTGACGTCCGCGACGGTCTTCATGATGACCAGTTGGGCCAGCCCGGCGGCGAGCACCACGTCGATCACGAGCACCCAGGCCCACGTCTCCCCGAGGTGCGCCTCGACCACCGAAACGATCCCCCGTTCGGTGAACAGTCCGAGCCGTGCGGCCAGGTACTGCCCCGTCGCGCCCAAGAGGGCGGCGAGGACGACGACCCACAGCAGCGTATACCCGTAGCCCGCCCCCGCGGTCAGCAGACTGGCCATCGTCGCCGGGCCCGCCGCGATCGCGCCGGCGAGCCACGTCGGCCCCATCCGATTTGCGTGTTTTGCGACCGCTCTCCACGTACCGTCCGAGCCACTCATTGGCCCCGCTTCCGGCCGAGAGAATATAACTTGGTGGTATTACTCGTTCTCGGCGAGCGCGACCGACGACTCCTGGTGAGGACCGTCGACCGGGAATCCGTCGCCGCGTGCGGACTGGACGCGCTGTGGATAGGGAATCGTGATCCCCTCCTCGTCGAACGCCTCCTTTATCATCTCCATCGCGTCGGTCCGTGCGTCCCACCGCCGGCGCATCGTCGGGTTCCCGATCCAGATCCGGAGTTCGAGCAGGATCGAGGAGTCACCGAAGCGTTTCGCGACCGCCTCCGGGCTGGGGGAGTCCTTGATCGAGTCGAGATCGCTTACGGCGTCGACGATCACCTCTCGTGCGTGCTCGATGTCGGCGTCGTAGTCGATCCCGACCTCGATCTCGACCCGGAGCTGATCGTTCCGCGAGAGGTTGGTGAGCTGGCTGCTCGTGATCTCGTCGTTCGGGACGAGGACGTGCTCGTCGCCGAACGTCTGGATCTTCGTGTTGAAGATCGTCACGTCGGTGACGATCCCCGAGCGGTCGTCGACCTCGATCCAATCCCCGACGCGGAAGGGCCGCGAGAAGAGCAGGACGAACCCCGCGATCATGGCCGCAAGGGTTTCGCGGGCCGCGAGCCCGACGATCGCGGTGATCGCGCCGGCTCCGATGAAGATGTTGGTGAGGTTGACCCCCCAGATCGTCAGGACGATCGTCGCCGCACCCATAGCGATGCCCACGTCGGCGACGTGGTAGGCGACCTCGCTCTGGTGGTCGGTGATCGAGGAGGTCTCCGAGAGCTTGTCGATCGAGCGATTCACGAAGCGCATCAGCAGATAGGCGGCCAACACCACCGCGACCGTGACGAGCTGCTGAATCGCCGTCCAGCGATCGATCACGACCGCGTCGAAGACGATTCGTAGCAGGAACGTGACGTGCCAGATGACGCTCAGGCTGTAGACCCCGGCGACGATCACGCAGAGTAGCCAGACGATCCGACCGACCTCCCCGATGTGGCGTCCGTGTCGCGTCGTGATCGTCGTCTCGATTCGCCGACCGGCGACGAGCGACAGCCCGATCAGTCCGACCACGGCGATCGTCGCGAGCACCTGTGCGCTCGTCGCGGTCAGGTACGACTGCTGGAGTTCGAGGACCCAGTCGGGTCGAAGGGGCGTGAGGATCGATATCGAGGTGGCGACCGACATCTCTGCTACCGTCGACTACACTCACGGTGCTGATACGTTTTAGTATTTGCCCGGCGACTGCCGCCGGCCGCCGAATCGATGGCAGCGTTCTCCGTGACCGGCAGCCTATCCTGTCCCGCACTCCCACCCCGTTCACCATCAGTATATTTATTAGACGTCGTGTCATAT
>JAWARX010000223.1:0-4608 GCA_038893155.1 Halalkalicoccus sp. | reverse complement strand
GTCGGCTGTGCGTCGCGTTTGCACAACTGACGCAGCCCTAACTATCGGTAACCCTTCCGAAGGTGTATGGACGATCGAACCGGTGGAGTCCGCAGGCGTCGTTTCCTCGCAGCCGGCGTCGCCGGCGCGGCGCTGCTCGCGGGCTGTACCGGGGGCGATGACGACGCCCCCCGCGGTGCCGACGGAGCCAACGGCGACGCGAGCGCCGACGGCGACCTGCCGGGAGCCGACGGCGAGGTCCCCACCCGCGAGGCGACGGTCCCGCTCGCCGACGACCTCGGGGCGTTCGAGCGAAACGCCCGCTCGGGCGGGGTCGGCCAGGACGGCATTCCGCCGATCGACGACCCGGCCATCGGCGACGTTGAGGAGGGCGACGAGCTCATGGACGGCGGCGACCCGATCTTCGGCGTCGAGCGAAACGGCGAGTACCGCGCGTACCCCCAGCACGTGCTCGTCTGGCACGAGATCGCAAACGACGAGCTCGGCGGGGAGCCGATCGCCGTGACCTACTGCCCGCTGACGGGGACCGCGATCGGCTTCGAGCGCAGGACGACGACGTTCGGCGTCTCGGGCCAGCTCGTCAACAGCAACCTCATCATGTACGACCGGGCGACCGAGAGCTGGTGGCCACAGGTGCTCGGGACGGCGGTTCGTGGCGACCACACCGGGAGGGCACTGGAGGAGTTTCGCGTGACCTGGACGACCTGGGAGCGCTGGCGCGAGACCCACCCCGAGACGACGGTGCTCACCGAGAAGACGGGCTACGCCCGCAACTACGACAGCGACCCGTACGGCGGCTACAACCCGATCGAGGGCTACTACGAGGACGGCAGCCCGATGTTCGGCGTGATGAACGAGGACGATCGCCTACCGGACAAGCGGGTCGTGATCGGCGCCCGATCGAGGGACGGCGCGCTCGCCGTCGAGAAGGAGCGCCTGCGCGAGAGCCGGCTGGTCGAGGCCGACCTCGACGGGACGCCGTACATCCTCGCGTACGACGCCGACCTCGATACGGGCTACGCCTACCGGAACCCCGACGGGATGGCGTTCGAAGCCGACGGCGAGGGCTACACGGGTGAGGACGGCGGATCCCACCCCGCCGGCGACCTCCCGCTCGAACCGACGAACGCCTTCGACGCGATGTGGTTCGCCTGGGCGGCGTTCTACCCCGACACCGGACTCCATGCGTAGCGCCGTCTCCCGCACCGTGACGACCACGCGGCTCGCGTTCGGCCGGCGCGGCCCGACCGCTGTCTTCGTCGGCACGACCCTGGCCTACCTCGCAGGCTTCCTCGTCGAGATCGGGGACCTCAGCCTCCAGTCCGGTGCCGGCCTCTCGATGCTCGTCGTCGAAGAGCCGCTCGCACGCGCGCTCGAACCCGCGCCAGGACCGTTCGCCTACGAGGGGATCGTGATCCTCGATCTGGGAGTCGCCCGGTACCTGTTCTCGCCGATCAACGCCCTGCTCGGACTGGGGCTTGCGGTGCTGGTCGGGCTGAACCTCGCGTTGTCGTACCTCGCGATCACCCAGCCGAGATCCTGCGGGATCGGCGCAGGGACGGGCCTCGTCGCCTCGGTGCCGGCGCTGCTGTCGGGGTCGGCCTGCTGTGCGCCGGTCGTGTTGATCGTCCTCGGGATCCAGGCCAGCGGCCTGCTGCTCCCGCCGCGGTCGAGACCGGCGAACCCGACGCAAGCGCTATCGGGGAGTGAGCCCTCGAATCCGGCATGAGTGGATCCGGAGCCGTCGAACAACTGTTCATCGCCCGCGAGGACTCCGCGCCGATGGAGTCGCTCGAATCGGTCGAAGCGCTCGACGGGGGACTTTCGGGCGATCGCTATCGCACGGGCAAGGGTTACTACTCGCCCTTTGACGTCTGTGAGGTGACGCTGATCGAGGGCGAAGCGATCGACGAAATCGCAGAAGAGTTCGGCATCGATCTCACCGATGGCAGACACCGCCGGAACGTCGTCACGCGCGGGGTCGCGGTCCACGACCTACTGGGGGCGACCTTCCGGGTTGGCGAGGCGGTCCTGCGGGGCACCCGCCCGCGCCCGCCGTGTGCCCACGTCGAGCGGGTCGCCGGCGAGGAGGGGGTCGCCCGCGCGCTGAAGAACAAGCGCGGCGGGATCTGTGCGACGGTCCTCGAACCCGGTACTATCGAACGCGGCGACGGGATCGTCGTGATCGAGGAGGACGCCCGGACGATGGGCCGGAAGATCGCCGACCGGCTCGGCTTCTGAGCGGTCGAAGCCGCTCGGGCGGACTACTCGGGGAAGATGCTCTCGGGGACGAACGCGGTGACGATCCAGTTGGGCGCGTCGACGACCTCGCTGATCTTCAGGTCGACCGCCACCGAACAGAGGATATACGCCTCCTCGCGGGTGAGCCCCCGCTCCGCGGTGAGGTGATCGATCATGTGCAGGACCGCTTTTTTCGTCGCGTCCATCAGGTCGTCGCTGATGCCCGTCGTCCCGTACATCGGCTCGTCCTCGCCGGTCGCGGTGAAGGGTCCCGTCGTCTCCAGTCGAGGCTGGGCGAAGCCGGCGTCCTTCAGCAGGTCGAACCGGGCGGTGACGAACATCGGCGCTTCGATCCCCGTCACGCAAACCTCGCCGTCGCCCTGCGCGACGTGACAGTCCCCGGTCGAAAAGAGCGCGCCCTCGACTTCGACGGGGAGGTAGACGGTCGAGCCCGCGGTCATCTGCTTGACGTCCATGTTCCCGCCGACGTCTCTGGGAGGTAACGTGTCGTGTGCACCCGGTTCGGCGGGGGCGACCCCGATGGTGCCGGGGAACATGTCGATCGGGATCTCGATGCCGTCGACGAACTCCGCAGTGTCGCCATCGAGATCCCAGACGTACAGTCCCGCCTCGTCGAACTCCTCGGGGAGCAGGCCCAGCCCCATCTCGCCGGGCATGAAGCCCGTAAATCCCCAGCCCTTGTGCTCGAAATCGAGCAGTTCGACGACCAGCGCGTCGCCCGGTTCCGCGCCCTCGATCTCGACGGGGCCGGTCAGCGGGTGGACCGGGTCGAAGCTCGCGTTCGCCAGGTCCTCGGCCGTCGAATCCGGCCCGACCTGCCCGTCGAGGGCGTCCCGGCACTCGAAGCGCACGACCTCGCCCGGCTCGATCGTCAGCACCGGCTCCAACGCGTTGTCCCAGGCGTTGTGGACGTTCTCCTCTTCGTCGCTCAGCTCGTGGTCGATCTCGTACTCCGTGCTCGCCATGACAACTGCTATCTGGCACGGACGGGCGATAAATCCACGTGTGGCGGCGAGTCCGATCGAGAAGTCGGTCGAGGGAGGTCGCAGACGGGAGCCGACAGAGATGGAGACCTGCCCTTCCCCGCCCGAGCCGGCCACGGCATCGCCTGCCGCCCGCAACCGCCACGATTCGTCGAACAGCGTGGAGCTTTGCTCCACGAGCCTGACTTCGCTTCGCTCAGTCAAACAGCACGAGACGGTATCTCGCTGGCTCGATTTCGGCTTACGCCTCGTCGAACAGCACGAGACGGTATCTCGCTGGCTCGACTTCGGCTTACGCCTCGTCGAACAGCTCCTCGCCCTCGACCCTGTTCGCCTCGACGGTGTCCATATCGAGGGTGACGCCGAGACCCGGCTCCTCGGGGATCTCGATGTAGCCCTCCTCGATCACGTCCTCCTCGACGAGGTCCTCCCACCACCCCAGCTGGTAGGAGTGGTACTCCACCGCGAGCGAGTTGGGGATCGCAGTGGCGACGTGGGCGCCCGCCATCGTCGCGACGGGCGAGGCGACGTTGTGCATCGCGATCGGCATGTAGTAGGTGTCGGCGAAGTCGGCGATCTTTCTGGTCTCGCGCATCCCGCCGACCTTGGGGAGGTCGGGCGCGAGGATGTCGACGGCCTGTTCGTCGACGAGCCGGCGGTGGCCGTGCTTTCGATACACGTTCTCGCCGGCGGCGATCGGCGTCGAGGAAGAATGGGTGACCTCCCGCTGGACGTCGTGGTTCTCCGGGGGAACGGGGTCCTCGAGCCACCAGATGGGGTACTCCTCCAGACGGGCGGCGAGCCGTTTGGCGCTCCCGCCGGTGAACGACCAGTGACAGTCGAAGGCGACGTCCGCCCGGTCGCCGACGCGGTCGGTGACGGCCTCGACGATCTCGACCTTGTGGTCGATCTCCCGGTCGCTCAGGTGGCGGTTCGCACGATCCTTCTCGTGGCCCGAGGGAACGTCGAGGTCGAACTTCAGGGCGTCGTAACCCAGCTCGTCGACGACGCGTTCTGCCTCGTCGGCGTTCGATTCGGCCTCGCTCTCGTCGCCGGCGTGACAGTCGCAGTAGACCCGGACCTGATCGCGGTACTTGCCGCCCAGAAGCTGGTAGGCCGGCACGTCGAGGATCTTGCCCGCCAGATCGTGCAGCGCGATCTCGATGCCCGAGACGGCGGTGACGGTCACGCCCGCGATCGAGCCCTCGCCGGACATCTTCTGGATCAGGTGTTCGTAGAGCCGGTCGATGTCGAGCGGGTTCTCGCCGATCAGAAACGGCGTCATCCGATCGATGAGTTCCGGAACGCCCGCACCCCAGTAGGCCTCGCCGGTGCCGACGATCCCGGCGTCGGTGTACACTCG
>JAWARX010000222.1:0-4639 GCA_038893155.1 Halalkalicoccus sp. | reverse complement strand
GTGATCCGGGCGTCTTCGACGCCCGCGACCGGCAGCAGGACTCGTTCGAGGATGTTCTCGGTCACGTCTGGGGCTACGACCCCCCTCGGTGTTAACGGATGGGGCTATCGCTCGGTCCCCGCGCGGCGGGGCGGTTCGGCCCCGAGAGCGAACACAACGGTCTTATGAGCCGACAGGAGTACGAACACACGGGACGGATGGCGAAAGACCTCGAACGCGACCTCGGGTTGAGTGCCGTCATCGCGATCAGTATGGGGGGCGATGATCGGCAGCGGGATCTTCGTCCTTCCGGGGCTGGCGATGGCCGAGGCGGGGCCGGCCGTGATCCTCGCGTTTCTGATCGCGGGCGTGCTCGTGATCCCTGCCGCGCTCGCGATCTCGGAACTCGGGACGGCGATGCCCGAGGCGGGCGGGGACTACGTGTTCATCGAACGTGGGATGGGGCCGGCGGTCGGCACCGTCGCCGGGATCGACACGTGGCTCACGCTCCTGTTCAAAGGTGCGCTCGCGCTCGTCGGCGGGATGGTCTATCTCGATTTACTGGTTCGGCTCCCGAATCACACCGCGGCGGCGCTGGCACTCGCGGCGCTGCTCATCGGTAGCAACCCGATCGGGGTCAAACAGACCGGCCAGCTCCAGACGTACATGGTCGTGATCCTCACGGGGTTCGTCACGGCGACGATCACGCGGGTCGAGAGCGCGAGCTACGAGCCGTTTTTCCTCGGCGGGTTCGATGGACTCACGGGCGCGAGCGCGCTCGTCATCGTCTCGTACGCCGGGGTTACGAAGGTCGCGAGCGTCGCCGGCGCTCGGATCCGCTTCGTGTTCGCCGCCGGTCCCGACGCGTCGGCGGCCTCGGTCGAGACGATCCGCGAGTACCACGCCGAGCTCGACGCACGGTGTTCCGTCCCCGTCGAGGGAGGGGTGATTCGCTCCGACGACGAAGTCGAAGACCTGCTCGGGGAGCTGACCTCGGCCGACCTGGTGGTGCTCTCGACGGAGATCCACCGGCTCCTCCCGGACCGGCTGTTCAGCCCCGACACCGGCCGGATCGCGACGCGCCTCGAACAGCCGGTCTTGTTCGTTCACTCGCGGAAATCGCGCCGGACGACGTTCCGCGAACCGGTCGTCGAGCGGGTGTTGTTCCGGGAGTGACCGTCGCGTTGCGGATCGACCCGGTCGGGCCGGAACGCCTTCGAACGTGTTAAGGAGGGTCCGCAAAAAGGGGCGGCCATGTCGTATCGATACGCCGGTAGTCACCGGACGAACCGTCGCCCGGACCGATCCGTGCGGCCGTTCGCTCGGGGTCGCTGATGGCCGACGAGGAGCTCGCGAAGGACCTCGGGCTGGTCTCGGCGATGACCATCGGGATCGGGACGATGATCGGTGCGGGGATCTTCGTCCTCCCGGGGGTCGCCGCCCAGGAGGCCGGCCCGATCGTCGTCGCCTCGTTCGTCATCGGCGGGGTGATCGCGATGATCAACGCGCTTTCCGTTTCGGAACTCGGCACCGCGATGCCGAAAGCCGGCGGCGCGTACTACTGGATCAACCGGGCGCTCGGCCCGTCCTTTGGCTCCATCGCCGGCATGGGCGACTGGATGGGACTGGCCTTCGCCAGCGCGTTTTACTGCATCGGCTTCGGCCAGTATCTGGCGACGCTCGCGCCGATGCCGTCGATCCTCTTTCTGAACGACATCCAGGTCGGCGCGCTGCTCGCGGGACTCGCGTTCGTCGGCGTCAACTACATCGGCGCGAAGGAGACCGGCGGGGTCCAGACGATCATCGTCACGATCCTGCTCGTCATCCTCACCGTCTTCGCCATCGCGGGCTGGTTCTCGTTCGACTACGGGGTCCTCGTCGGTGACGGCGGCCTCACGCCCTTCGGTGCCGGAGCGATCCTCCCGGGCACCGCACTCGTGTTCGTCTCGTTTCTGGGCTACGCGAAGATCGCGACCGTCGCAGAGGAGCTCAAGAACCCCGGTCGGAACCTCCCGATCGCCGTCGGCGGCAGCGTCGCCATCGTGACGACCATCTACGCGATCCTCGTGACGGTGATGCGCGGGGTCGTCCCGTGGCCCGATCTCGACCTCGAAGCCCCGGTTTCGAACGCCGCGAGCGTCGCCTTTCCCGCCGGGCTCGCCGGAGCCGCCGCGACCGTCATGACCCTCGGTGCGCTGCTCGCGACCGCCTCCTCGGCCAACGCCTCGATCCTCTCCTCTGCGCGCATCAACTTCGCGATGGGACGGGACAAGATCGTCACCAACGCGCTGAACGAGATTCACCCGAAGTTCGCGACCCCCTACCGGTCGATCCTCGTGACGGGGCTGATCATCGTCGTCTTCATCGCGGCGCTCGGACAGGACATCGAGATCCTCGCGAAAGCGGCCAGCGTGCTGCACCTCGTGGTCTATGCCCTGACGAACACCGCACTGATCGTCTTTCGCCGGGCCGACCTCCCCGAGTACGATCCCGACTTCACCGTGCCGCTCTATCCGATCACGCCGATCGTCGGGGCGGTGCTCTCGCTGGGGCTGATCGCTTTCATGGACGCGATCGAGATCGCGCTCGCGGGCGCGTTCGTCGTCGGCGCGCTCGCGTGGTACTTCTTCTATGCTCGCAAACACACCGAACGCCAGGGCCTGCTCGGCCGGCTCGTCCTCGAACGCGAGGAGGCGATGCCCGACGTGGCGGTCTCCGCGGCGGAGACGGTCCAGCCCGCCGCCGCCGACTACCGGGTGATGGTGCCGCTTTCGAACCCGCGAACCGAGAGCAACCTCATCTCGCTTGCGAGCACGCTCGCGAAGGCCAACGACGGCGTCGTGCACGCCGTTCACATCGTTCAGGTGCCCGACCAGACGCCCCTCGAGCAGGGCTCGAAACACGTCGAGCGAATCGACGCCGAGTCGAGCAAGCTGCTCGAATCGGCCCGCGAGGACGCAGAGACCTTCGGCGCGCCCGTCGAGACCACCACGGTCGTCTCCCACGAGTCATTCGAGGAGGTCTTCGGGGCCGCCCGCCGGCTCGAAGCCGACACGGTCGTCATGGGATGGAGCGAGAGCCGCCCGTGGGCCGCGGGTCGCGCGGAGAGCGCGATCGACGAACTCACCCACGACCTGCCGTGTGACTTCCTCGTGCTCAAGGACAGGGACCTCAGCGTCGACCGGGTGCTCGTGCCGACCGCCGGCGGGCCCGACTCGGATCTCAGCGCGGAGGTCGCACGCACGCTTCGGGACGCGGTCGACTCCGAGATCGCGCTGCTGTACGTCGTCGACGGCGAGGGCGAGCGCGCCGAGGGCGAGGCGTTCCTGCGGGACTGGGCGTCGGAACACGATCTCGCCGGTTCCGAGATCCTGACCGACGAGTCGGGCGACGTCGAGGGGGCGATCGAGCGGGCCGCCGCGGATCGCGACCTTGTGATCATCGGCGCGACCGAGCGGGGCCTGCTCTCGCGGCTGCTCGGCGGGTCGCTGGCCTACGACGTGGTCGACGAAGTCGAGCGGTCGGTGCTGCTCGCAGAGCGCCCCTCGCCGCGTTCGATCCGCGAACGCCTGTTCGGGTCGAGGACCGACGAGGACTGACCCACGGGTACGAAGGGAAAACCGATTTTATAGTTCCCCCGCGAGAGTCCCGATCGGTTTCACCCCGTCGTCTACGACCGTCGTTACAACACGGTAGCGAGAGTCGAGAGGGGGCGTTCGACTGACGTCACCCCTCCATCGAGCCGACGAAGATCGCGAGCACGGGCACGATTTCGAGGCGTCCGATCAGCATGAGAAACACCATGGCCAGCTTCGAGGCGTTCGAGAACTCCAGATAGCTCCCGAACGGGCCGAGCGATCCGAAGCCGGGACCGATGTTGCCGAGCGTCGCGAGCGACGCGGTGATCGCTTCGAGCGTCGTCAGGTCGTAGCCGATCCGGGCGGCGTCGAGCTCGAAAAACAGCGCGCCGGCGGCGAACAACAGGAGGTACAGCAGGGTGAACGCGAAGATTCCGCGGACCGCGTCCTCGTCGACGACCCGGCCGGCCAGCCGGACCGGACGGACCGCGCTCGGGTGGGCGGCGACGAACAGCTCCCTGCGGATCGCCTTGATCACGACGACCCACCTGATCACCTTGATGCCGCCGCCGGTCGAGCCCGCCGAGCCGCCGACGAACATCGCGGCCAGGAGCACCATCTGGCCGTGGGCGTCCCACTGGGCGAAGTCGCTCGTCGCGAAGCCGGTGGAGTTCATGAGCGAGGCGATCTGGAACGCGCCCTGCCGGAGGGCGTTTTCCGTCACCCCTTCGGTCGCCCCGCCGAGATCGAGTACCGGTGCTGCGCCCCTGAACAGGAGCATCGAGACCACCGCGACGAAGACCGCGAGCGCCCCCGCGTACGCCCGGAACTCGGTGTCCTCGACGAGCGCGTCCGTCTCGCCTTTCAGGACGCGCCAGAACAGCGCGAAGTTCACCCCGGCGACCACCATAAACGGGATGAACACCCACTGGACGATCGCCGAGAACGCGGCGACACTGTCGGCCTGCGGGGAGAACCCGCCGGTCGGCAGCGTCGAGAAGCCGTGGGCGATCGCGTTGTACAGGTCCATGTTCGGCGCGAGCCCGAGCAGGTGCAGCCCGTAGAGCAGACAAATAAACAGG
>JAWARX010000221.1:0-4664 GCA_038893155.1 Halalkalicoccus sp. | reverse complement strand
GTGACACGAGTATCGAATATTCTGTCCGAGATTTTATGTTCGTAAGGGACGTGAACCGGGTATGGACGATCCGTGTGCCCCGCTGAGGACGAACGATCCGACACCCAGCACCCGGTCCGCTTCGAGCGTCAGCGAATCGATCGTTGTCGCGGTCGCGGACGAAGAGGGCGTCTCGCCGATGGAGGGACCGCCCCTCTACTCGGCGATCGATCCCGACGCACTCGATACCTTCGTCGACAGTCTCGACGGCACACGGGACGAACCCAGGGGAACCGTCACCTTCGCATACGGTGGCTACGAGGTCACCGTAACCGGTGCTGGCGACATCTCGATAACGAAGATGAGCGGTGGAGATCATGACGGAACCCGGTAAACGCGTTCCGGTCGTCGGGCTCGCGGCGTACGATGGTGATGGAAGAGGCGGCGGGGACAGCGATCGACTGGCCAACTACCCGCATACGGATCGGACCGATGACGCGCGGACGATCGAGGACTGTCTCGCCGCGTTGGAGGGCGAGTGAGATGCATTACTGTACCACGTGTGGATGGTTCACGGTCCCGGACAGGAAACGGGAGGGAGACGACTGCAACGAGCAAGCGATCCAGCACTACCTCGAGACCGAGCACACGGTCGTTCACCGATCGTTCGACCGTCAGTCGACCGACCTCCCGATCAGTCGTGAGCGGAAAACGGGCATCTCGCATCGATTATAGACTCTCGACGAGGACGCCGAACGGAAACGGCCCGGCTAGTGTCGAGGTCGGATCGGTCGAGTTCCACGGACGACGGGCACGGTGACTGCCCTCACGTTCGCGAGTGAGGTCCGCCCACGGAGACGCTCCTACGCGAGCTATGGATCGGGGTGCGGGGGCAAAGGGCTACGGTCGTCGGCAGCGATAGCCGGCCATGAACGTCGACGTGCTGTTGTACGAGGGGTTCGACGAACTCGACGCGATCGGTCCTTACGAGGTGTTTCGGACCGCCGCCGAGGCCGGCGGCGACCTCGCGGCGTCGATGGTCACCCGCGAACCCACAGAACGAGTGACCGCGAGCCACGGGCTTCGCGTCGAACCGGACGGCGTTCTCGGGGAGCCCGACCTGCTCGTGGTGCCCGGCGGCGGGTGGAGCGCCCGAAACAACCGGGGGACGTGGGGTGAGTACGAACGAAACGACCTCCCACCGCTGATCGCACGGCGATACGACCACGGGGCGACCGTCGCCTCTGTCTGTACCGGCGCGATGCTCCTGGAGAAAGCGGGGATCCTCGACGGACGACCGGCGGTCACGCACGCGAGCGCGCTCGGCGATCTGCGCGAAACCGAGGCTAACGTGATAGAAGCGCGAGTGGTCGATACGGGCGACGTGCTCACCGCCGGCGGAGTCACCTCGGGGATCGATCTGGCGCTGTGGCTCGTCGAGCGGGAGGTCGGGGAGGGGATCGCAAAGCGGGTTGGGACTACCCTTGAGTACGAACGCCACGAGGTGTACCGTTCGTAACGGGGCGACAGCGGGTATCGATCACGACGAGCGGTCGGATCCCGATCGACGTGCCGACTCGGTCGCCGTCGAGACAGAGGAGGGAGCGATCGCGTGGTGGCTTCGCTCCTCAGCACTCGCGTGGCTCGACCCACTCGGTCGCTGGCTCGCCCTCGGGTATGCCCAAAAAGGTAATGTACGCCTCCGCTCCGCCCTCGCTGTCGGCCTTGTGGACGTGACCGGGATCGATCCACGCGTCGCCCGCCGAGTAGGTACGCGGAACGCAGTCGTCCTCCATCGTGTGCTCGATCTCGCCCTCGACCATCGTGACGATGGACATGCCGGGGTGGCGGTGCCAGCCCGAGCGCGCCCTTTCGTCCCAATGCACCTGGGCGGTGATGACGCTTGAAGCGTCCTCCAGATCGACGACCTCGGTGTCGCCGTCGTCTGTGTCGGCATAATCGACACAGAATCTCGCGGCCACGTCGTCGCGGAACGGCGTATGCTCTACGAGGATCTCGACCTCGAACCCCTCGGGTTCGTCGACCTCACCGTTGCCGTTTCCGTTCTCGTCGTGGTCGTCAGCCTTCTCGTCGTCGTGATCGCTCGCGGCTGCCGTCGTCGAGCCGAGCGAGAGCGCGCCCGCCCCGACCGCACCGACTTTCAGTAGTCTTCTGCGCGATACGCCGTCGGTCGTGGTGATTCCGTCTTTCATGAGACTCCTCCTGTAGATCTGCGCGCGACGAGCGAGACGCTCTTTACGCCGTACGTCCCGCACGCGCCCTGCGCTCGCTCCGAGATGAACTCGTACTCCGGATTCGCCCGCACCTCCAGCACGTCGAAGCCGGACGTCTCGATCAGGTCGGTGTACTCGTCCACCTGTTCGGCCCCACCGATGCACGCGGCCCACAGGTCCGCGTCGGCCTTGATTCGCTCGGGCATCCGGGTCTCGCTGACGATGTCGGCGATCGCCAACCTGCCGCCGGTCCCGAGAACGCGACTCACCTCCTCGAAGACGCGCTCTTTCTCCGCGGAGAGGTTGATGACGCCGTTCGAGACCACGACGTCGAACGAGTCGTCGGGAAACGGGAGCGCCTCGATGTACCCTCTCTCGAAGCGTACGTTCTCCAGTTCCGTCCCACCTAGCCCTCGCGCTTTCTCCAGTTGCTCGTCGGTCATGTCTAGCCCGGTCACGCTTCCGGTCTCGCCGACGTGGAGCGCCGCGACGAAGGCGTCCGTCCCCGAGCCGCTCCCGAGATCGAGCACGTCGTCGCCCTCGTCGAGCTCGGCGAGGTCGAAGTGGTAGCCGACCCCGGCGAAGGAGTCGATGGCTGCCGCCGGACCCCGGTCGGGGTCCTCGGGCGGGTAGCGGAGTCGTTCTGCGAGCGGGCGGCCGATCTCTAAGTGAAACCCCCCCTCGGGCGCTTTCGCGACGTCCCGGTAGACCGCTTTGACTTCGCGTTCGAGTTTCCGCACGTCGAGTGTTTGTGCCATCCTGCCACCTCGTTAGACGACCTGTAGGTGTTCCTCACGGAGCTCCTCGTCCGTGAACTCCGTTCCGTGAACCTCTTTCATGTGGTTCTTGGCCAGTTCGAGCGCCTCCGTTTCGTTCTCCGATTGGATGATGAACCGGCAATCGGCCGCTGCCGCCTCACAATCGAGTCTATGTGCGTCTGTCATCTCGATCACCCCTCAGTCGTCGGCCGCGACCTCGGCGGCGGCGTTGACGGTGAGGTCGACGTCCTGGGCGAGCGAGACGAGCGTGTAGACGGGCGCACGCCGCGCCCATTCGTCGACCCGATCGGCGTCTACGTCCGCGCCCTCGATCTCCACCTCGGCGGTCAGGTTCTCGAAGACCGACGCCGACTCGTCGAGCTCCGCGAGGCTGAACAGGACTCCGGGGTCGAAGTCGGTCCGGACGCGGGTCCGGAGACGCTCGACGTCGACGCCGTTCGCGACGGCGTTGATGGTGATGCCGACGTTGATACACGAGGCGAGCGCGGAGAGCGCGACCTCGATCGGCTCCATCCGGTCGGTCGCGCCGACCCATCCCCCGGCGTCCAGAACCTCCTTCCATCCACCGTAGGAAATGGTGTACTCGCGGGTCTCGCGCTCGATCTCCTCGCCGCCCAGCGTGTAGGCGTCCATCGTCGCGAGGCTGTGGGCGCACGTCCCCTCGTAGGTCGATCGGGCTCCGAGCCCGAGTCGGACCGCGTCCGGGTTTTCGGCCGCGTGTTCGGCGAACTCCCCGAGCCTGTCGAGGTCTACACCGTGGTTGATCTGCTGGTCGTTGGTCATGGGATCGTCCCCGGGTCGATAGACGATTCAGCGGATCATGTAGGCATCTAGTGAAAATCGCCCGATCCCCGGACAGGTTGCAGCGGGTGAACGGATCGCACTAGCTGCAACCGGGTGGCCTGTTCGGCAGCGGGATCGCCACCGTCGGGACGGTCGCCGCACTTGGGCAGTGAGGACGGCGACGCGACTAGCCCAAACGGACCGAGAACGCCGTCACCGAAGCTCGCGCCCGCTCGTAGTCGCTCAAGCGATCGTTTCGGGGGCGAGCGGTCGCGCCGCGCGACGGTACGACTCGTACGTCGACTCCGCCCACTCGCGCACCTCCGGCGCGTCGGTGTCGATCAACACCCGGATGGTTCCGCTGTCGGAGTCATAGCCGGCGATACTAACCCGGTCGTCGAAGAGACCCAGCCCGTAGGTCGGCAACTCCTCGTGTACCCACACAGCGAGATTGCCGCTCCCCAGGGTCTTCGAACAGTGCTCCGGGTAGGTAGAGAGGACGTACTCCGAGACGTACGGCGGATCGATGATCTCCGCCTCCATGCCGTCGTCGACGATTCGCCGACAGAACAGCTCCCGACACGGCTCCAACAGGGCTAGATCGGAGCCGAGCAGTTGGAATCGATCGGTCGTCTCGAGCAGCGCGACGAACCGGTTGACCGGGCAGTATGGGTCGGTCGCCGAGGCGACCGTCACGACCGCGTCGGCGAACAGCTCGATCCGGAGGTCACTCACGTCGTCCGGAAGCCAGTGCCAGACGTCCCGGAGCTTGCGTTCGGTTTCGACCCGTTCGATCAGCTCGGTCATCGCGGCGGCGACGTACGAACCCGGCTGCGTCGCCTCGTACCGGTAGCCGGTCTTGCGGATCCAGTTCCGTCGCTCGAACTCG